>NZ_VPEU01000016.1:0-57256 GCF_013416975.1 Acinetobacter sp. YH18001
CTTTATCATAGATATTTGCAAGGTAAAGAAATTAGTCCAACTTGGAAAGCAGGCTTAGATAATTTTATTAAAGAAAAAGAATTTGATGCCTGCCGAATGGAGGGTCTATCAGATTTATTCCATACGATTAATGTGAATAGAAAAACTAAAGAAATTTCATCTAATTTTGAAATTTCTGGGTTAATTGATGAAAATATTGTGCTAGAAAATAAACAAGACTATTTAATTTTAGCTAATGAGCTTAAGAAAAAAGTTAATAGTTTTATTAATTAAAAATTATAAGGTGTTATTTTGAAAAACATTTGCTTCTTAATCGGAAATTTAAATAATTCGGGCGGTACAGAACGTGTTACTAGTTTGGTTGCAAATGAACTTTCAAAAAGAAAAGGCTATAAAGTATCTATTGTAAGTTTAGTGGATGGTTTAGAGCCTTTTTTTAAATTAAATGATAATATCTCAATATATTCTTTATATGAAAAGAAAATTTCATTCAAAAAGAATTTTTTTGGTACAATATGGAGTATTCGAACTTTTATAAAGCAGTATGATATTGATACTTTAATAGTAGTTGATACGATCTCATGCTCATTTACAATTCCTGCATTATGGTGGACAGATGTGAATCATATTTGCTGGGAGCATTTTAATTTTAAAAATAATAATGGTGTAAAGTACAGAGAAACCGCTCGAAAATGGGCTGCTAAATATTGTGATTATGTTGTAACTTTAACGTCTAAAGATAAAAAATTTTGGCAGGAGGGTTTGGATACTATTAATGCTAAACTAATACATATTGCTAATCCTGCGACTTATCAGAAAAAATCTCCAAGTGCATGTTTAGACTCAAAAATAGTACTTGCTGTTGGGCGTTTAACGAAAGTTAAAGGTTTTGACTTATTACTACAGACATGGCAAAAAATATGTGAGTCGAATAAAACTTGGACTTTATATATTGTTGGGGGTGGGCCAGAAGAAGAAAGTCTAAAGCAATTAGCTTGTGATTTGGGTATTGAGAGTCAAGTTGTTTTTACTGGTATGACAACAGATGTAACCCCTTACTATGAAAAAAGTTCTTTGTTTTGTTTAAGTTCACGAAATGAAGGTTTGCCAATGGTTCTTTTAGAAGCGCAATCGTATGGTTTACCAATCGTTACTTTTGATTGTGATACAGGACCAAGCGATTTAGTTCAACATAATGTGAATGGTTTTTTGGTGGAGCCAGAAGATATTACATCTATGCAATTTTACTTAGAAAAAGCAATGAACCTTAATGATTCGGAGTATCAAATGATGGTTAAAAAGTCACTTGATAATGTTAAGAATTTTGGTATACAAAATATTGTAAATGAATGGTGTGATATAATTTAAAAAATTATTTTTGATTTTTATTTAATTCTTAAATACAGGCTTTGGTATGGTTTTAGTTGAAAAATCAAAAGTTAAATCTATATTTTATATTTTTTTAAGTATTATTTATGGATATATTTTTACCCTAATACCACATTTTTACTTTAAGGATCGGGTTAATTATCTGTCATATGCAGAGAATTATGATTTTTTCCTTTTTTTAAAATCGGGTGCTTCACTTTTAACAGGTGAGTCTTTATTTTTGTACATGAATAAATTTTTAGCTCTATTTTTTGTTCCTGAAAATATAGTTTATTCTTTTGTTTTTTTTATTAATTTTACACTTTGTTTTTTATTTTTTAGTTATAGTAAAAAAACTATACTTC
Source organism: Acinetobacter sp. YH18001 (assembly GCF_013416975.1). Taxonomy (NCBI): domain Bacteria; kingdom Pseudomonadati; phylum Pseudomonadota; class Gammaproteobacteria; order Moraxellales; family Moraxellaceae; genus Acinetobacter; species Acinetobacter sp. YH18001. The sequence goes on from NZ_VPEU01000016.1 coordinate 1,734, forward strand.
CGTTATTAGGGTTGTTGGCATTCTTTTTATTACCTTTTGGCTTTTCTTACCAATTAGGCTCCTTGAGGCAAAGTATTGCAATTTCTTTGTTTTTATTTGCTATTTATTATATTAAGAATGTTAATGTGCTTTTAATTTGTATTTCTATATTATTAGGATTAATTCATACTTCGTTTTTAATAGTAACGCCTTTTTTAATTGCAGACTCTGTTTTTCTAAAGTTTTTTTCTGATCGTGATTTATTTTATAGATTGACTTTGCAGTTATCATTGGCATTGTTTTTTGGTTTACTTTTGTCAATTATTTCAGCTATATTTTCTGTAGATAAATTGGATGATTATTTACAATACGAAGCAGGTTCAGGTTGGTTCTTTTTATTTTTTATTCCATTTCTTGTTGCAAATATTTATAGATATTATGTTAATAAAAAAGTTGATTATATTACCTTTTTGGCAATTATTGGAGTTATGATTTATGTTGTTTTTTATTTTCTTACCCCAATCTCTGGTCGTGTAATTACCATCTTTTTCCCATTTATATTTATGTCTATTATTAATAGACTTGATTTCATTAATATATGTTTGCTCGTATATAGTATTTTAGTGGGTGCTTGGTTATTTTATCATGAAAGTTACTTAGCTATTATGACAATATAGATAGGAGTTTTTAATGAATTTATTATATTTAATTACAGGTTTAGGTATGGGAGGGGCTGAAAAAGTTATCACCAACTTAGCTGATAATATGGCAGATTTAGGTCATGATGTTACATTAGTATATATGGTTGGTGAAGTTGTCGTTGTTCCTCAGTCAAAAAAAATAGAAATTATATTTTTGGACTTTAAAAAAAATCCAATTTTTGCTTTTATTAATTTTATTAAAATAATAAGTAAAAAAAATCCAGATGTTGTACATAGCAATATGTATCATGCAAATGTTTTTTCTAGAATTGCACGATTATTTAGTTCATTTCCTAAATTAATTTGCACGTCGCATAGTGATTTTGAGGGGGGGCGTTTAAGAATGTTAATTTACGCGTTAACAAGCCCTTTAATGACGATTTCTACAAATGTAAGTGAGCAAGCAAAAAATAAATTAGTTGCAGCTGGTGCCGTAAACCCGAATAAGATATTAGTAGTTAATAACTCAGTTGATATTAATAAGTTTAAAAAAAATGATGATTACAGAGCACAATATAGAAAACAATTTAATTTAAAAAAAGATGATGTCTGTCTATTAGCGGTTGGACGTTTTCATCCAGCAAAAGACTATCCTACGTTGATTAGAATTTTTGATCAGTTACGATATAAAGAAAAAAATATTAAGTTATTTATTGTTGGAGATGGTGAGCTTAGAGCTTCTATCGAAGCGGAAATTAAGACTTTTGCTTTAGAAGATAAAGTTATTTTATTGGGTATTAGGCAGGATATTCCGCAGCTGATGAATATGTGTGATATTTTTATTTCTACATCTGCGTGGGAAGGTTTTGGTTTAGTACTGGCGGAAGCTATGGCTTGTTCTAAGCGAGTGATTGTTTCTAAGAATGCTGGTTTTACGGAAATTTTGGGAGAAGACTCAGAATACTTAATTGAGGCTGGTAATGTAAATGAGTTTTGCAAAGCGATTGATAGCTTAATTCATTTAAATCAAGAGCAAGTTGAATTTATCGAAGATGAAAATCGTAGAATAATTGAAAATCGTTTTTCATCTGATACTATTATGAGTAAGTGGCTTCAATTGTATGAAAACTAAATTTTTAATAGTTTCTAGCTTCCTCCCTTCCGTCTTAAACTTTCGTGGAAAGTTACTCGAAGCGATCCATCAGCAAGGCTATGAAATCCATATTATTGCACCTGATCTGACGTCTTTCCCTACCGAACATGAAAAACTCCTAGATTTAGGTTATTTCATACATGAAGTTTCCATGCAACGCACAGGCACTAATCCGGTAGCAGACTTAAAAACCTTAGGAAGCATGTATACGCTTATAAAAAAAATCAAACCTGATTATGTTCTATCTTATACGATCAAGCCAGTGATCTATGGAACACTCGCTGCGTGGCTAGCAAAAGTACCGAATCGGTATGCCTTAATTACAGGTTTGGGCTATGCATTTCAAAATGTAGAAACTCAGACTAAGCGTAGTATTTTCCAGAAACTGGTTCATGGTTTATACCACCAGGCATTGTCGCGCAGTCATAAGGCATTTTTCCAAAATCCGGATGACTTAAAACTTTTTCAGGATTTAAAGCTTTTAACCGTTCAAACGCCTACAGTGGTAGTGAACGGTTCTGGAGTTAATGTTGCCGAATTCAATGTATTGCCTTTGCCTCTAACTGCTGATCAAAAAAATAAAATATCCTTCTTGCTGATTGCACGTTTACTGGTAGATAAAGGTATCCGTGAATATGCCGAAGCAGCAAAAATTATCAAACATAAATATCCGCATGTAGAATTTAATCTGGTGGGATGGATTGATGAGAATCCTTCAGCTATTGACCAGCAAGAATTAGATCAATGGGTAGCCAGTAATACATTAAAATACTGGGGAAAATTATCCGATGTTCGTCCTGCAATTGCAGAAAGCTCGGTGTATGTGTTGCCGTCGTATCGTGAAGGCACACCCCGTACTGTCTTAGAAGCCATGGCTATGGGGCGGGCAATTATTACTACAGATGCACCTGGTTGTCGTGAAACTGTTACCGATGGCGATAACGGCTTTCTGGTTGAAGTAAAATCCGTGGAAAGTTTAGTAAAAGCAATGGAGAAACTGATTGTTCAACCAGAGCTTATCGCTAAAATGGGAAGTCGCTCCCGAGAAATCGCACTTCATAAATACGATGTACATCAGGTAAACGCACATATGATGCAAGAAATGGGTCTGATCTAAATGCTAAAACGCCTTCTCGATATTATTATTGCGTCCATCGCCCTGATCCTGCTTTCTCCACTTTATGCATTTGTTGCCTACAAAGTGAAAAAAAATCTGGGTTCTCCGGTGTTGTTTCGCCAGGTGCGTCCCGGTTTACATGGCAAGCCTTTTGAGATGATCAAGTTTCGGACCATGAAAGATGCTGTGGATGAACAGGGTAAACCGTTGCCGGACAGTGAACGCTTAACGCCTTTTGGACAAATGCTGCGCTCCACCAGTCTGGATGAAATGCCAGAACTCTGGAACGTGATTAAAGGCGATATGAGTATTGTTGGCCCACGCCCCCTGCTGATGGAATACCTGCCACTTTACAGCCCTGAACAGGCCAAACGCCATAATGTTAGACCGGGCATGACAGGTCACGCACAGGTCAATGGTCGTAATGCCATTGGATGGGAAGAAAAATTCAAGCTGGATACCTGGTATGTCGAAAATCAGTCGATTTGGCTCGATTTCAAAATCATGTTTAAAACGGTACATAAAGTTTTAGCAAAAGATGATATCAGTGCTGAGGGTGAAGCCACCATGACCAAGTTTACTGGCACAAAAACGGACAATCTCCATGACTGAAATCTATGCAGTGTATGGTGCTTCAGGTTGTGGTCGGAGCTTGATGCCAGTCGCCCGCCAGCAATTACAGCGTCAGAATATAAATGCCGAAATCTATTTTATAGATGACAGTCTGATCGAAGAAACGACGGTTAATGGGCATAGAGTATTAAATTATGCAGCATTTAAAAATCTAAAGGCTGATAGAAAGTCAGTTCTCATTGCGATTGCCAATAGTCAGATCCGTGAAAAAATAGCGATAAAACTTGAACAAGATGCAATTGAGCTATGGACGGTTCAGGCAGATAATGTCGTACGTATGGATGCAATAGAAATTGCCCCCGGTGCTGCTTTAAGTCCGTTTGTGACTCTCACTTCTAATATCAAGATTGGCAAATGCTTTCATGCCAATTTATATAGTTATGTTGAGCATGACTGTGTCATTGGTGACTATGTCACTTTTGCTCCCGGCGTGAAATGTAATGGCAATATTCATATTGAAGACCATGCCTATATTGGTACGGGTGCCGTGATCAAACAGGGCACACCAGATCAACCTTTAGTGATTGGCAAGGGAGCAGTGGTGGGCATGGGCGCTGTCGTCACCAAAAGTGTGCCACCGGGCGTGACGGTCGTTGGTAATCCGGCACGGATTTTAGAGAAAAAATAAGTTTTTAAATTTTAAAAATTCAGGAAACATCATGTTAAATACTGCATTTGAACCATGGCCAAGTTTTACCCAGAAAGAAGCGGATGCGGTTTCCCGGGTTTTATTGTCGAATAAAGTCAACTACTGGACAGGGCAAGAATGCCGTGAGTTTGAAAAAGAATTTGCCCAGTTTGCAGAAACCCAGTATGCAGTGGCTTTAGCTAATGGAACCGTGGCACTCGATGTTGCTTTAAAAGCCTTAGGCATTGGCGCCGGGGATGATGTAATTGTCACCTCACGCACCTTTCTGGCATCGGCCAGTTCGATTGTGACGGCTGGAGCAAATCCTATTTTTGCTGATGTTGAGCTGGATTCACAGAATATTTCTGCTGAAACCATCCAAGCAGTACTGACCCCAAATACCAAAGCGATTATTTGTGTGCATCTGGCTGGCTGGATGTGTGACATGGATCCGATCATGCAGCTGGCTGCCGATAAAGGCCTGTATGTGATTGAAGACTGTGCACAGGCACATGGCGCAAAATACAAAGGCAAGTCGGCTGGTTCCATCGGTCATATCGCAGCCTGGTCGTTTTGTCAGGACAAGATCATGACCACAGGCGGTGAAGGCGGTATGGTCACCACCAATGATGAAGAGCTGTGGAAAAAAATGTGGTCTTATAAAGACCATGGCAAGAATTTTGATAGCATCTATAACAAGCAGCATCCACCGGGATTCCGCTGGTTACATGATTCATTTGGTACCAACTGGCGCATGATGGAAATGCAGGCGGTGATTGGACGTATTCAGCTCAAAATGATGCCGGAATGGACTGCAAAACGCATGGCCAATATGGAAAAAATTTATGCTGCATTTGCAGACAGTCCATATTTTAGCGTGCATCGCCCATCCGATGACTATGTCCATGCCGCATATAAATGTTATGTGCAGGTCAATACAGATCGGTTGCCTGAAGGCTGGTCACGTGACCGGATTATGACAGAGATGAATGCCTTGGGTGTGCCATGTTTTAGTGGATCTTGTTCCGAGGTGTATTTGGAGCATGCTTTTGATGGTACAGCATGGCGACCGACACAGCGTTTGCAAAATGCGCAAAAACTGGGTGAAACCAGTTTGATGTTCTTGGTCCATCCGACATTAACAGAAAATAATATTCAAACAACTGAATCTGCCATCCAGCAGATCATTAGTCGCATATAATCTAATCATGATTCAATCACGTAGAATGCACCAACAGGTGCATTTGATAAATTTACCCAAGTTTCAATTTAGTCATTCTAATACCTAAATTGGATTGAAACTTATAAGTACTATTGAGAAGACATATCACGTGAAGTCCATCATCCTGCCTTTAGTCGAATCTCCACGTTCAGCAAAACTCGCATTTTTAGTCATTTTAGACTTTTGTATTTTCCCTGTTCTAATCTGGCTGTGTTATGCCATCCGCCAGTTTGACCTCGGCGCAGAAGTTGTACCCAATATTCCTTTTGGCTCGATTTGGGTCAGTACGATAGCAGTCCTTATGCTGTTTATTTGTGGTGTATACCGTTTTATTGTACGGACTTTTAATGAGTTTTTTATTGTTAAATTGGGTCTCGCGACGATATTAAGTGTGATCGGATTGTACTTGCTGGCTTATGGCACCCATGCTTTCATCCCGACCTCTATCCCCTTGATGTTCGGCTTTATGATGTTTGCCTGGGTCTGGTTTAGTCGGGGTGTGATTCGTTTTGTCGTACAGTCCTATTTAAAGTCAGGTGTACCTAAAAAACGCATTGCGATTTATGGGGCAGGTTATGCCGGGCAGCAGGTGGCAGCCACTTTAAACCGCTCTAATGAGCATCTACCGATTCTATTTATTGATGATGATCCGTCTTTAAACGGCCAGAATATTGGGGGTATTCAAGTTTATTTGCCAGATATAGCGCTGAAATATCTGACTAAATTAAAAATTAGTGAAATTTTGATTGCACTGCCCTCAGTCGGGCGGATACGTAAAAGTGAAATCGTTAAATTTTTAGAACCGGCACATCTTAAAATTACCGAGATTCCCGGCCTGACTAAACTGGTCGATGGTGAAATTCGCATTTCCGATATTCAGGAAGTGGATATTATTGACCTGCTAGGCCGCGATCCGGTACCGCCAGTTGCAGAACTTTTAGCCAAAAATATTCAAGATAAAGTGGTGATGGTGACAGGCGCAGGTGGCTCAATTGGTTCTGAGCTTTGTCGCCAGATTATTAAAAACCAGCCGGCCAAAATTATTATTTATGAACTGACAGAATTTGCTTTATATAGTATTGATAAAGAATTACGTCTCACAGCATCATGTGACATTATTCCGATCCTGGGTTCAGTGTTGGATGAACGCAAGCTGGAGCGGGTGATTGAACAATATGAGATCCAAACAGTTTATCATGCAGCGGCTTATAAACATGTACCTCTGGTGGAGTGTAACCCATTAGCAGGCCTGAAAAATAACGCGGTGGGAACGGCATTTAGTGTCAATGCTGCGGTGAAAAAAGGCGTCGAAACCTTTGTACTGATTTCAACCGATAAAGCGGTACGTCCGACCAACGTGATGGGTGCGACCAAGCGGATGGCAGAGCTGTATTGTCAGGCCATGGCAGAAGCTCAAGATCAGACCCAGATCAGTATTGTCCGCTTTGGTAATGTACTGGGTTCTTCGGGCTCGGTGGTACCGCTGTTTAAACAGCAGATTGCCAAGGGTGGGCCAATCACGGTAACCGATCCCGAAGTGACCCGTTTCTTTATGACCATTCCGGAAGCCTCGCAGCTGGTGATTCAGGCTGGTGCCCTCGGTACCGGTGGAGATGTGTTCTTGCTGGATATGGGTGAACCGGTACGGATTCAGGATCTGGCACGACAAATGATTTCACTCAGTGGACTTAAAGTCCGTGAAGAAAAAAATCCAAATGGCGATATTGAAATTCAATATACCGGCTTACGTCCGGGTGAAAAGCTGTATGAAGAACTGCTGATTGATGAAGAAAATACAGAAATTACCTCGCATAAGCGTATTTTGAGATCAGTCGAGAAGCATTATCCATTGGCAGAAATCCTGGAGGTCTTTAACCGGATGCATGAACTTTCAGCGACCCAATCCGATATTGAATGGGCATTGGCGCAGCTGGAATACTATGTCGATGGTTATGTCCGTGGTAATGACATTCAAGTGAACTAGGTTATTTATAGATATGATTAAGAAAGCAATTCTTCCTGTGGCAGGCCTCGGTACACGTTTTTTACCGGCCAGCAAATCGATTCCCAAAGAAATGGTCACGGTGGTCGACCGTCCGGCGATTGAATATGTGGTACGTGAAGCCGTGGCTGCCGGAATTGAACAGATTATTCTGGTGACGCATTCTTCCAAGGCATCAATTGAAAATTACTTTGATCGTAACTTTGAGCTGGAAACCACGCTTGCGCAAAAAAACAAAACCGATTTACTCAAAGAAATTACTGAAATTCTGCCTAGCGGTGTAAGTATTATTAGTGTACGTCAACCGCAACCTTTGGGCTTGGGTCATGCGGTACTGTGTGCCAAAGCCGTGATTGGCGATGAAGATTTTGCAGTATTATTACCAGATGTGCTGGTCAAGGATCAGGATCCGGAAAATGATTTGTCTCGCATGATTCAGCGTTATGACGCGTCTCAAGCAGCACAAATCATGGTTGAAGCGGTGCCTGACCATCTGGTGGATCAATATGGGATTGTCGATGTGGCCGCATCTCCGGCCGAAGGCGAAAGCATTGTCATGCAAGGGATTGTTGAAAAACCGGCAGTCGGCACTGCACCATCGAATCTGTCTGTGGTTGGACGTTATATCCTGCCAGCGAAAATCATGCAGCTTCTGGAACAGACACCACGGGGTGCTGGCAATGAAATTCAGCTCACCGATGCGATTGCCATGTTACAGCAGACTGAAGCGGTGGAAGCTTATCGTATGAAAGGTCAAACTTTTGACTGTGGCAACAAGCTCGGCTATCTTAAAGCTGTATTACATTATGGGGTTGATCATCCCAAGCTTGGTCGCGAGTTTAAAGTGTTGATCCAAGAACTCGCTTTATAATAAAAAATAATAACAAAGGAATACTATGAAAGTCGCAGTACTGGGGAAAACCTTATTTTCCGGGGTCATTTCGGCCCTTTTGTCTGAATGTGGTCATCAGGTGGTGTGGTGTAACAGCTTCAGTGCAGATGAGCCGGCCCGGACTTATTTTCAGGATGAATCCTTGCAGTCATTGCTGCACAAACAGGAAAAATCTGGTTTTTTAAACTGTTGTGATTTTCAGCATCTGGATTTTAATCAGGATGTTTTTTTCTTTAGTTTTAATGCCACCGAAGAGCAGCAGGCATTTCAGATGCTGGATACCCTTCGGCATGCCTGTTTTGCTCATCCGAAGCTGATGATTAATGCTTCGACTTTTGGCTTGCATGGCACCCAACGTTTTCAACAACTGCTGCCGAATGATGACTGGATTTATCTGCCCGATATTATTCAGGAAGGTAATGCCCTGCGTAGTTTTGTTCAGGCCACCCAGCTGATCGTGGGCTGTGATCATGCAGATACACAGGCTAAAATCAGAGAGCTGTTACGTCCCTTATTTCCGCGTGCGCAGCAGTATCTGTTTATGCCGGTACTGGATGCCGAATTTACCAAACTCAGTATTTCCGGCATGCTGGCCACCCGGATCAGTTATATGAATGATCTGGCCAGCGTGGCAGAAAAACTCGGGATTGATATTGAACAGGTACGCCAAGGCATGGCGGCGGATAACCGGATTGGTTCCGCCTATTTGTTTCCGGGAGTCGGTTTTGGTGGAGAGAACTTCTCGCATGATATCCGCACCTTAACGCATGCGGTAGCAGATTCGGGGGTGAAAAACCAGTTACTGGAACAGGTCTGGGAGATTAACGAACAACAAAAAGAATTACTGTTCCGCAAACTATGGAATTATTTCCGTGGCGATTTACAGGGAAAAGTGGTGGCGATTTGGGGTGCAGCCTTTAAAGAAAATACCCCGAGCATCCAGCAATCTCCAGTGCATGCCATGCTCACTGCATTATGGGCGCAAGGGGTGACGGTCAAACTGCATGATCCGCAAGCATTGGCCAATATTAAAAAAGTCTATGGGACACGGCAGGATCTAATCCTGTGTGAAGATCAATATCAGGCAGTTGAGGGGGCAGATGCCTTATGTTTGATGACTGCCTGGAAGCAGTATGGTAGTCCAGATTATCCACACCTCATTAAACTGATGCAGCATCCCCTGATTTTGGATGGTCGTAATCTGTATGATCCGGCCTATATCAAGGCGCGTGGTTTTAATTATATTGGGGTGGGACGTTAATGTTAAGTCAGCTTAAACCAGATCTAAATACTGAAACTGTGTGTCAAAAACTCGCCTCGAGCAAAGAACAACTTGATGCGGTGCATCTACGAGAATTGTTTGCTGCAGACCCCCAGCGTTTTAACAAATATTCAATTCAGTTTGAACAGCTGGTCTTCGATTATAGTAAACACAGAATGAACAGCACGGTGATGCAGGGCCTGATTGAATGGGCAGATGCACAAAACCTAAGATCCTGGATCGGGTCTTTATTTTCAAATCAGGATATTAATTATACCGAGCAACGTGCTGCCATGCATTGGGCATTACGCTTGCCAGCACAGGATCAGCAGCATGCGGATCTGGCCGCTGATGTGCATGCTCAACTTGAGCGCATGTATGCCTTGGTCGAGCAAATTCATGCCGGGCAGCGTCGTGGTGCCACCGGGGAAGTGATTCAGGATGTGGTCAATATTGGCGTGGGCGGATCAGATCTTGGGCCCTTGATGGTCACCCATGCCTTATCGGATTTTAAATACCAGTCTGCCCAGCCACTCAATGTGCATTTCGTCTCGACCATGGATGGCAGTCAGCTGTCCGAGTTGTTGCATCAGCTGCGTCCGGAAACCACGCTATTTATCATTTCGTCCAAATCATTTGGCACGATTGATACCCTGACCAATGCCCAGACAGTACGCCTGTGGCTGGAAAAAGCCTTGGGTCAGCATCCCTATATTCTGAAGCATCATTTTATTGGAGTTTCTACCAAGCCGGAGAAAATGACGGCCTGGGGAATTGCTCCGGAAAACCAGCTCTTATTATGGGATTGGGTCGGCGGTCGTTATTCACTGTGGTCCTGTATCGGATTGCCGATTGCACTGAGTATCGGTATTGAAGGTTTTAAGCAGCTGCTGGCTGGTGCCTATGCGGTCGATCAGCATTTTCAGTATCAGCCTTTTGAGCGCAATATTCCGGTGTTGATGGGCCTGTTGGGGGCCTGGAATAACAATTTCCTGGATATTCAGACCCATGCCATCCTGCCTTATGATGGCCGGCTAAAATACTTTGCTTCCTACTTGCAGCAGCTGGAAATGGAATCGAATGGCAAGTCGATCCAGCGCAATGGTGAAAAAGTGCAGCTGGATACCTGTCCAATTATTTGGGGAGAGGTTGGCCCGAATGCGCAACATGCTTTCTATCAACTCCTGCATCAGGGCACCCAGTCAGTCAGTTGTGACTTTATTGCACCGGTCAAGCGCTATAACAGTCAGCAATATACCTATGCCGATAGTGCTGAGGCATTAATCGAGCAGCATCATTTGGCATTGTCGAATTGTCTGGCGCAATCGCGTTTACTGGCTTTTGGTAATGAAGCGCTGGATCAAAACGAATTGGCTAGCTTGCCGGCTTATAAGCAGTATGAAGGCAATCAGCCGAGCAGTACCTTGTTACTGCAAGAGCTGAATCCCTATAGTCTGGGGATGCTGATTGCTCTATATGAACATAAGGTCTTTGTGCAATCGGTGCTGTGGAATATCAACCCATTTGATCAATGGGGCGTAGAAAAAGGCAAGGAAATTGCCAATCAGTTATTGCCGATCCTCAATGGCGAACAGAGCGATCTGGATAGTCTGGATGGTTCAACCCAAGGTTTAATTAAAATTCTGTTAGGAAAGTCACATGGCTAAAATTCTGGTCACCGGTGGGGCAGGCTATATTGGTTCACATACCTGTGTGGAATTATTAAATGCCGGGCATGAGGTCATCGTTTTAGATAATCTCTGCAATAGCGCTGCTGAGTCTTTAAATCGGGTGCAACAGTTGACCCTGAAAAGCCTGACCTTTGTTGAAGGGGATATCCGGGATGTCCAGTTACTGGATCAAGTCTTTCAGCAAAATAGTATTGATGCGGTAATTCATTTTGCCGGGCTTAAAGCAGTTGGAGAAAGCCAGCAAATTCCCCTAGCTTATTTTGACAATAATATTGCCGGTTCAATCAGCCTGGTTCAGGCCATGCAGCGCGCGCAGGTTTTTAAACTGGTGTTTAGTTCCTCAGCCACGGTCTATGGCGAAAATAATCCTTCACCTTTAAATGAAGAGATGCCTACCGGAATGCCGACCAATAACTATGGCTATACCAAACTTATTGTTGAGCAGCTCTTGGAAAAGTTGTCTGTGGCGGATGAACGTTGGTCGATTGCCTTATTACGTTATTTTAATCCGGTCGGCGCGCATAAAAGCGGGCAGATCGGTGAAGATCCACAAGGTATTCCGAATAATTTAATGCCTTATGTAACTCAGGTGGCAGTAGGGCGACGTGAAAAACTGTCGATCTTTGGTCATGATTATGACACTGTCGATGGCACGGGTGTACGGGATTATATTCATGTGGTAGATCTGGCCAATGCACATTTATGTGCCCTCAATAATCGTTTAACTGCACAAGGGTGTCGGGCCTGGAATATTGGTACTGGCAATGGCATTTCAGTGCTACAAGTTAAAGATACTTTTGAACGGGTCAATGGTGTTGCAATTCCATTTGAATTAGCACCACGTCGTGAAGGTGATGTGGCGACCTGTTTTGCAAATAATAGCCGTGCAGTACAAGAGTTGGACTGGGCAGCACAATATGGTTTGGAGGATATGCTGGCAGATAGCTGGAACTGGCAGAAGCAGAATCCGAATGGCTATCGTTAAAATTTTTATAAGAATATAAATATAAAACGGGAGCAAAATTGCTCCCGTTTTATTGTACTTAATACAGCAGCCTTAACTCTGGATCAGCTGGGTCAACTCATCGACATAGTCCTGCATCGGTCGTGGATTGCGGTCCCGACGGCTTTCAATATTCAGACGCAATAAAGGTTCAGTATTGGATGCACGCACATTAAAACGCCAGGTGCCAAAGTCCAGACTGACACCATCGGTCTGATCAATTGCAGGATTTTGATCGGCATAGTGATCAAAGAGTTTTTGAATCGTGGTTTGGGTATCGGCGACTTTAAAGTTGATCTCACCACTACACGGGAACTTGGCGATCATCTCCTCCACCAGAGAAGATAAGGATTTTCCTGTTTCAGACAGTACTACTATCGCCAGTAACCATGGAATCATGCCGCTATCGCAATAGGCAAAGTCACGGAAATAATGATGGGCACTCATTTCCCCACCATAGGCCGCATTATGCTCACGCATCACATCTTTAATAAAGGCGTGACCTGATTTTGACTGAACCGTGATCCCTTGGTATTGCTCTACAATATCCAGTGTATTCCAGACCAGACGTGGATCATGTACAATTTTTTCGCCAGATTGCTTTAGCAAGAAGGCTTGAGCCAGAAGGCCGACAATATAATAGCCTTCAATAAACTGGCCTTTTTCATCGAACAGGAAGCAGCGGTCAAAGTCACCATCCCAGGCAATGCCCATATCTGCGCCATGCTGAATGACCGCATCACGGGTGCTGTCACGGTTTTCAGTTAAAATCGGATTGGGAATCCCATTCGGGAAATTGCCGTCAGCTTCATGATGAATTTTGATAAATTCGACCGGAATATTGAGTTGTTGAAACTTTTGCTCAATCGCATCAATCACATGGCCTGCTGCTCCATTCCCGGCATTCATGACCAGTTTCATCGGACGGATTTTTGCCGGATCAATATAGCTCATCAGATGATTTACAAATTCAGGCAGAATATTGTATTTCTCAGTACGGCCTTTATTGCTGACGTCAATAAATTCATCTGATTCTGCTAAAGCCTGAATCTCTTTAAGACCAGTATCGGCACTGATTGGACGGGCATTTTCACGTACCAGTTTCATGCCATTATAGTCCATCGGATTATGGCTGGCCGTGATTTCAATACCACCTTGCACATCCAGATGGAAGGCGCCAAAATAGACTTCTTCCGTGCCGGTCATGCCCAGATCCAGAACATTGACACCCGCATCATTTAAACCGTGAATGGTGGCCTGTTTTAAACCTTCACTGCTGAGCCGGATGTCACAGCCAATGACCACCGTTTTTGGCTGATAAATCTGTCCATAAGCACGGCCAATTTTATAGGCAATCTCTTCATTGAGCTCGGTGCCGAGTTTGCCGCGAATGTCATAGGCTTTGAAGCAAGTCAGTTTGGTCATTTATAGGCTCTCCATTCAGAAGAAAAAAGGCCGGTTCCCCAGCCCTGATTCAATTTTAATTATTCTACCGTAACCGATTTTGCCAGATTACGTGGCTGATCGACATCTGTACCACGCAGCACTGCCACATGATAAGACAGTAACTGCACCGGGATGCTATATACAATCGGTGCCAGCACTGCATTGACTGCCGGAATATGTACCACATGCTGACGCTCTTTGGCTTTAATGCCGCTGTTTTCATCGGCAAAGACAAACAGTTCGCCACCACGTGCCTGAACTTCTTCCATATTGGATTTCAGTTTATCCAGCATGTCATCTTGCGGTGCCAGAATCACCACCGGCATGTCATTGTCGACCAGTGCCAATGGACCATGTTTCAGCTCACCTGCAGCATAACCTTCAGCATGAATATAGGAAATTTCTTTCAGCTTGAGTGCACCTTCCAGTGCGATCGGGAAGTGCGTACCACGGCCCAGGAACAGGCAATGCTGCTTTTCAACAAACAGCTCAGACAGACCTAAAATTTCATTATCATGACGTAAAGTGTCCAGAATCACTTTAGGCAAATGCCAGAGTTCTGTGCTGATCTTCGTCATCTGTTCTGTAGAAATGCTATTTTTGACCGAACCAATTTTCAATACTAACAGCATTAAAGCAGCAAGCTGGGTGGTAAAGGCTTTGGTAGATGCCACACCAATTTCTGGGCCTGCCAGTGTCAACAGACTATGCTGGGTCTCACGTACCATCGATGATGTAGCGACATTACAGATGGTCATCGTAGTGATGTCCAGCCCTTTGGCCGCCGCACGTTTCTGTGTATCACGTAATGCAGCCAAGGTATCAGCAGTTTCACCAGATTGAGAAATACACACATAGAGTGTGTGATTCACAATCACTGGCGTACGATAACGGAACTCGCTGGCAATCTCGACCTGACACGGCAGATCAATCAGCTGTTCAAACCAGTATTTGGCGATCATGCCGGCATGATAGCTGGTACCACAGGCAATAATCTGGATTTGCTGGATTTTTGCGAAGTCCTGTTCCGCACTGGCAAGAAAGTCTTTGCGCAGGTCATTGCCATTTAAAGCCTGGGAAATGGTCTGTTTGATCGCTTCAGGCTGCTCATAAATTTCTTTGAGCATGTAGTGCTTATATTCACCTTTAGAGGCATTGCTGACCGCAGCATCCAGTTCCTTGACCGGACGATCGACCAGTTGACCATCGACGAAAACTTCAATCGTGCTGCGGGTCAAACGCGCAATATCACCTTCTTCCAGGTAGATAAAACGGTTGGTAATCGGGAGCAGCGCCAACTGGTCAGAACTGATAAAGTTCTCGCCAATCCCCACACCAATGACGAGTGGAGAACCTTCACGTACGGTAATAAGTTCATCCGGATGATCTGTATGCACGATACCTAGGGCATAAGCACCTTTGAGTTGTGGTACCACCTGGCGCACAGCTTCCATTAAGCTTGGGGTAGATTTAAGGGCGTCATTGATCAGATGTGCAACCACTTCTGTATCGGTCTGTGAAGTAAAGACATAACCCAAAGCTTCAAGATCATCTTTGAGTTCTTGATAGTTCTCAATGATCCCGTTATGGACCACTGCCACATTTTCAGAAATATGCGGATGGGCATTTTCTTCAGTCGGTTTGCCATGGGTTGCCCAGCGTGTATGCGCAATGCCAAGTGAACCGCTAATCTGTGATTCATTCACGGCCTGTTCAAGGTTCGTGACCTTGCCGACACGACGTTCACGTAGGACTTGGCTATTGTTGATGAGTGCCAAACCTGCTGAATCATAACCCCGGTATTCCAGGCGTTTTAAGCCTTCAATCAAAATATTGGTAATGCTACGTTCTGCAATGCCACCGACGATACCACACATATTTATTCCCCCTTATTTCTTGATTTTTTGCGGACGTGGATAGTTTTCTTTGGCAAATTGCTTAGAACGTTCTACCGCCAAACTGTTGTCTTCCACATCACGAGTAATCGTCGAGCCTGCACCCACTGTAGCACCATTGCCAATTTTCACAGGTGCAACCAATGAACTGTTCGAACCAATGAAAGCCTGATCACCAATGATGGTTTTAAATTTATTCGCACCATCATAATTGCAGGTAATGGTACCTGCACCAATATTAGAACCGGCACCGATTTCAGCATCACCGAGATAGGTGAAGTGGTTGGCTTTAGAGCCTACGCCAATCGTGGTATTTTTCACTTCTACAAAGTTACCGATATGCACCTCGGCAGCAAGCTTCGCACCCGGACGCAGTCGTGCAAAAGGGCCAATTTGCGTATCTTCACCAACGATGGCGCTGTCGAAAATGCTATATGGCTGAACCTTGGTGCCAGTTGCAATCTTGGTATTCTTGATAATACAGCCGGCGCCAATTTCAACGTTGTCGCCTAGCTCGCAATTACCTTCGATAATCACGTTGATATCAATGCGGACATCCTGACCGACAGTTAAATTGCCACGCAGGTCAAAACGGCTTGGATCAATCAGATGTACACCTTGTTGCATTAGCTGTTTGGCCTGAAATATCTGGAACTGACGCTCTAAAGCAGCGAGCTGAACACGGTCATTTACCCCTTCAACTTCAAAAGCCATTTCAGGTTCTACCGATGCAACTTGCATACCATCTGCCAAAGCCATCGCCACAATATCAGTCAGGTAATATTCACCTTGAGCATTGTCATTACTTAAATTTGGCAGCCATTGATGCAACTTGGCATTACTGACTGCATAAATACCGGTATTAATTTCTTTAATCTGACGTTGCTCTTCGGAAGCATCCTTGTGCTCAACAATGGCCTGGATCTGACCCTGTTCACGTACAATACGGCCATAACCATTCGCATCCGGCAGGGTAAGGGTCACCAGACCAATACCGGTTTCTGCGGTGGCATCGAGTAATTTTTGCAAGGTTACAGGATTAATGCATGGTACATCGCCGGAAAGAATCAGAGATACGCCATCGTGAGGCAGGACAGGCAAGGTCATTTGTACCGCATGGCCGGTACCCAGCTGTTCAGCCTGTTCTACCCATTTAATATCTTGTTGTGCAAATACTGTTTGAACACGGTCACCACCATGACCATAAATGGTAATAATATTATCTGCGTTTAATTTTTTTGCCGTTTCAATGACATGACCCAGTAAAGGACGTCCTGCAAGGGGTTGTAATACTTTCGGTAAGCTTGAACGCATACGCGTGCCTTTACCTGCAGCAAGAATAATAACAGTCGTTGACATGTTCTAATCCTAAATATGGCTTATGCCACGGTGAAGTAAAAATAAATCAAAATACAAAGAGCCGCCCACAGGCCAGCAATGATGTCATCCAGCATGATGCCAAAACCGCCGTCGACCTGACGGTCAATGACCCGAATCGGCCACGGTTTCCAGATATCAAATAATCTGAATAGCGCAAAACCGACCAGCAGCCAGAGAAAGTTCATCTGGCCGAGATAGATCAGGGGTAAAAATGTGATGGATTGTCCGGCGAATTCATCCCAGACAATACGGCCATCATCATGAACGCCCATGACCTTGGCAGTATGCCCGCAGATATATATGCCAATCAGGGACATGATGGCAATGGCAAAAAGACTGTTTAGAAAATCAAGATGCAGCCAAATCGGGATAAATAAAAGTGCAAAGGCCGAACCAAAGGTCCCCGGTGCTTTAGGCATCAGTCCTGAGCCGAAGCCAACGCCAATAAACACAATCAGTCGGTCGGTCCATGACATGGCTTTAAAATTGATCGCAGGTTTATGCAAAATGTTGATACCCATTAAATTGAAGCAAATGATCTACGCCATCTTTTTCAAAAGTTAAGCCGTCTTGCTGCTGAATTGTGCCGACTATACTAATCGAAACATCAAGTTGTTTTTGCAATAATTTTTCGTAATTTTGCGGGCTTATTGTAAAACATAATTCATAATCGTCGCCACCGGCCAGTGCATACTGCCATTTTTGTGCATCGCTTAAGGCCTGCAGGGCAGGACTGATCGGTAAGTGTTCCAGTTGCAGCTTGGCACCGACTTGCGAGGCTTTAAGAATATGTCCAAGATCTTGGGCCAAACCATCCGAGACATCAATCATGCTATGCGCCAGACCTTTTAAGGCGGCACCGAGCTGACAGCGTGGCGTCGGATAGTCCAGACGTTTCTGTAGCGGATGACCTAAATGATTTAAGGCAAAAGCAGCATCGCCGACAGTTCCACTGACACAGATCAGATCACCTGGTTTTGCACCTGAGCGTGGCACCGCTTGGCCAATATCGACCCAGCCTAAGGCTGTCACAGATAAAGTGAGATGCGGACTTTGGGTGGTATCACCCCCGATTAAACTCACGCCAAATTGATCGCAGCAATCATACAAACCCTGACTAAAGGCTTTGAGCCAGTCATGATCAATTTGGGGTAGGCTCAATGCCAGAAGAATACTATGCGGTTTTGCACCCATCGCGGCAATATCGGAAAGATTAACAGCAACCGATTTCCAGCCAATGGCATGCGGATTTGTATCGAGAGGAAAGTGTCGTCCAGCAACCAGTGTATCGGCACAGATGACCAGTTGTTGCTGAGGCGGAGGGGTGAGCAAGGCTGAATCGTCACCGACGCCTAAATCGACAGAATGGGTATTCTTGCGATTGAAATAGGTGTCGATAATCGAAAATTCAGCCATACAACAATTCGACTTTAATTAGTTGGCTTGTTGCTTTTCTGCTGCACGTAGAGTTGTCGCTAAACGATCCAATACACCGTTGATGTATTTGTGGCTGTCGGCACCGCCAAAATGTTTAGCCAACTCGATCGCTTCGTCTAGAACCACACGATATGGAATCTCAAGATGTTCTTTGAGTTCATACGCGCCTAGACGCAAGGTTGCGAGTTCAACACCATCCAGTGCTGAAAGTTCACGATCGAGTACCGGAATTAAGAGCGCATCCAATGCTTCATGATTGGCAACCACTTGAGTCAACAATTCATGATAATAGCTCAGATCCACTTTATGCATGGCATTTTCCACACGCGTACGTGCTTCAATCTCATGCACCGGATTGTGGCTCATTTGCCATTCATAAATTCCTTGTACAGCAAAGCGACGTGCTTTACGTTTTGCTGCATAAGTTGCTTGAAGTGTTTGCGACATAGCGTTAAATAGCCTTTAACAAGTTAACCATTTCAATCGCAGTCAGGGCAGCTTCGCTACCTTTATTGCCTGCTTTTGTTCCAGAGCGTTCAATCGCTTGTTCAATACTGTCCGTAGTGAGTACACCGTTAATGACAGGTAAGCCAGTGTCCAGGCCAACCACGCCTAAACCTTTGGCACATTCGCCTGCAACGAAATCGAAGTGAGGCGTGCTACCACGAATCACGGCGCCAAGCGCGATGATGGCATCGAAACGATCTGAAGCTGCCAGTTTTTTCGCAACTACAGGAAGTTCCCAGGCACCAGGGGCATGAACAACAGTGATATTATCCTCTGATACACCATGACGTTTCAATGTATCAATGGCACCTTCTAACAGATGTTCAACCACAAAGCTGTTAAAACGACCAACTAAAATCGCATAACGGTCTTCGTTCGCGAGATGTAACATACCTTCAATACGGCGAACTGCCATAGCAACCTCGATGATTTC
Organism: Acinetobacter sp. YH18001; assembly: GCF_013416975.1. Classification (NCBI taxonomy): domain Bacteria; kingdom Pseudomonadati; phylum Pseudomonadota; class Gammaproteobacteria; order Moraxellales; family Moraxellaceae; genus Acinetobacter; species Acinetobacter sp. YH18001. The sequence goes on from NZ_VPEU01000016.1 coordinate 21,054, forward strand.
TTAAGATGTTTGTTGTGCGGTGATGTATTCCACCACTTCTAAGTTAAAGCCTGATAGTGCATTGAAGCGCAATGGAGAGCTGAGCAGCTTCATTTTTTCAACGCCTAGATCACGCAAAATTTGTGCACCGACACCAATGGTCTGATACTGCTGAGACAGTGCAGAATTTGATTTTACATTTTTTGGTGCGTTTAAGGTATCTAAAGCCGGACCCAAATCCTGTAAATGACGTTGCCCAATCCAGACCAGTACACCACGATCACTATTGGAAATTTCTTTTAGTGCACGGTCTAAATTCCAGGCCGGTTCGCCGTCCTGTTTTTTCAGTTTGAGCAAATCACGGGTCGGATTAAAACCATGTACACGAACGGTAGTCACGCCTTCTTTAGGCTCGCCTTTGACCAGGGCCAAATGAATATCCGGGTTGCCCAGTTCACGATAACGATATAAATCAAATGTGCCGTATTCAGTGTCGAGTTTTTGATGATCGAGACGCTCAACAGTTTGCTCATTGGTCATGCGGTAATGAATCAGGTCGGCAATGGTGCCAATTTTCAAACCATGCTTTTCAGCAAAAACTTCAAGATCCGGACGGCGCGCCATCGTGCCATCTTCATTGATGATTTCACAAATCACCGAAGCCGGTTCCAGTCCTGCTAAACGAGAAAGATCACAACCTGCCTCGGTATGCCCGGCACGGTGCAATACGCCACCCGGCTGCGCCATCAGCGGGAAGATGTGTCCTGGCTGTACAATATCTGCCGGTTTGGCATGAGCAGCCACCGCAGTTTGAATCGTGTGCGCACGTTCAGCCGGTGAGATCCCGGTAGAAATACCTTTGGCTGCTTCAATTGACAGGGTAAAATTGGTTCCATGCTGGGCACCGTTTGCATCGACCATCAAAGGCAGATTCAACTGCTGGCAACGCTCTTTGCTTAAAGTCAGGCAGACCAGACCACGTGCATGGGTGATCATGAAGTTGATGTCTTCAGGACGTACGTGCGTGGCAGCAATCACTAAGTCGCCTTCATTTTCACGATCTTCATCATCCATCAGGATGACCATTTTTCCTGCACGGATATCTGCTACAAGCTCTTCAACAGTATTGAGCGGCATCAACCTTCACCTTCTTTTTTGATCTTGATCAGACCGAATCATGACATTATTGGGTACATAGTCTAACGCTTTTTAAGCAATTTTGCCTATGCTTATTAGTTTCCCTATAGTGGTTCAATGTTATACACAGTCTTGGGAATCATGAAAAGCCGACTTTAAATGAAAGCCAGGGCTTTATGCAGGTTTTTTGAACAGTCAAAATGCATAAAAAATGAAAAACTTAGGCGAAGTCCTTCTAAGTTAAAGTATTAATTTGTTTTTTATACAGTTTTATTCCTGTTTTTGTAATTTTCAGATTTTTATTTTGCTGGTCAACGATCAAGAGCAGAAAAATTTACCAGATATTAAAAAACTTGAATAAAACAAAAAAGCGAACCGCAGTTCGCTTTTGAGAAAATTCATACTTAGAAGAAACCAGCCGGTTTGGTTGAATAACTCACCAGCAGGTTTTTGGTCTGTTGATAATGATCCAGCATCATTCTGTGATTCTCACGGCCAATCCCTGATTTTTTATAGCCACCGAAAGCCGCATGTGCAGGATAAATATGATAACAGTTGGTCCAGACCCGACCCGCTTGAATCGCGCGTCCTGCACGGTAAGAGGTGTGTGCTGAACGTGACCACACACCTGCTCCTAAACCATAAATGGTGTCATTGGCGATTTTAATGGCATCATCAAAGTCCTTAAATGTCGCCACCGCCAGCACCGGCCCGAAGATTTCATCCTGAAAGGTTTTCATGTCATTGGTGCCTTTGAAAATGGTCGGTTCAATATAAAAACCTTGTCCCACTTCCTGACGTGCTTCACCGCCGGTCAGAATTTGCGCACCCTCTTCGCGGCCAGTGGCAATACAGCCTAAGATTTTATCCTGCTGTTCCTGCGAAGCTTGTGCGCCAATCATGGTGTCGGTATCGAGTGGATGACCGGTTTTAATGCGTTGTACCCGTTCTACCGCACGCGCCAGAAACTCATCGGCAATACTTTCCTGCACCAAGGCACGAGAAGGACAGGTACAGATTTCACCCTGATTCAGAGCAAACATGGCAAAGCCTTCCAGTGCCTTGTCCAGATAATCATCTTCCTGATCCATAATGTCGGCAAAGAACAGGTTCGGTGACTTTCCGCCAAGTTCCAGTGTTACCGGAATAATATTCTCGGTGGCGTATTGCATGATTTGCTGACCGACTGCGGTTGAACCGGTAAAGGCAATCTTGGCAATGCGCGGATTGGTCGCGAGTGGACGACCGACTTCGATACCATAACCATTGACAATATTCAGTACACCCGGCGGCAAAATGTCCTGAATCAGTTCAGCTAAAACTAAAATGCTGACCGGGGTTTGTTCCGCAGGTTTCAGCACGATACAGTTGCCTGCTGCCAAGGCAGGTGCGAGTTTCCAGGCCGCCATCAGGATCGGGAAGTTCCACGGAATGATCTGACCCACCACACCCAATGGTTCATGGAAATGGTAGGCAATGGTATCTTCATCAATCTCGGAAATGCCGCCTTCCTGAGCGCGGATACAGCCGGCAAAATAACGGAAATGATCAATACATAGCGGAATATCGGCCGCTAAGGTTTCACGGATCGGCTTGCCGTTGTCCCAGGTTTCTGCCACCGCCAGCAGTTCCAGATTTTGTTCCAGACGATCTGCAATTTTTAGCAGGATATTGGAACGGGTGGTGGCTGAGGATGTATTCCACTGTGCTTTGGCCTTGTGCGCTGCATCCAAGGCCAACTCAATGTCTTCTACAGAAGAGCGCGGCACTTTGGTAAAGACTTTGCCATCTACCGGAGAGATATTGTCAAAGTATTCGCCTTTAACTGGAGCGACCCATTCGCCGCCAATGAAGTTGTCGTATTGGGCTTTAAATTGAATTTTTGCACCGTCAGTATTGGGGTCTGCATAACGCATAATCTATTCCTTTATATGATTGTTATTGGTACATGCTGACCCTATTTTCTCAATTGAAAATGCTACAGTTTCAGCAGTCAGCTCTACTATAAAGAGGGAAAAAGACAGGTGGTGCTTTGATTACACGCTTGCTACAAAAGACAACATTTGGAATATGAAGTATAGGAATTAAATTTTATATTTAATCGAAGCTTATCGTGAGAAATAAGCATTTAACTGGCGCTTAAAAAATCGAAGGATTCATGTATTTCTGATGGTTGCGGATTACATTCAAGAGGGCCATTTTATTCAATCAAAACACTTAACAGAAAACAGGAGCCTAAAATCATCTTTCCTGTTTGCCGGCATTATAGTCCTTTGCTGTTGAGCCATTGAAACAGCTGCTGATAAACCTGTTCACGTACAGATTTGTCTGAAAGCACCAGATCGTGTAAACCATTCTGAATGCTTTGAACCGTGACATCAGCTTTAATTTTTTTGGCATATTTCTGAATGTCTTTAACTCCCAAAATCACATCACTAGTTTGCGCTGCCTTGCCCCATTTTTTTGGATATAAAGTCTGATGCGAATGCATGACCAGAACCGGAATATCGAGTTCGATGCCGCGATGAATTTCTTTTTGTGCTTCATAGATGGCACGAATAAAACTGATCCGTACCCTTGGGTAGCGGGTCTTTTTCCAGTCCAGACTGAAGTCCCATTCCCCTTTTAAATCCTTGTGCAGACTGGTGGCATACCATTTATTTAACTCACTCGGAAATTTAAGGTCGGGAAAAATTTTCGCCAGTTTGCTTAACTGCGGGATGCCGAGCGCACGTTTTATCGGATTCATATTAAAGTTATAAAATGGACTGTTGACCCAGAGTGCTTTGATTAACCGATGATTAGGGTGATGTGCCGCGAACAATGTGGTGATGAGGCCGCCGGTAGAATGACCACAGAGCAGGGCAGCATCATGGCCCTCGCTTGCGATAATATCCAGTGCCTGGCTAATTTCTGCATCATATTCAGACAGCTCATGCACATTATAATAGTTCTGATGCGGCAGAATCGAACGGCCATATTTTCTTAAATCCAGCGCATAAAAATCAAAACCTTGCTGATTAAAGCGTTCCGCCATTTCAGTCTGGAAGAAATAATCAATAAATCCGTGAATATACAAAACTGCTTTAGGAGTAGGCTGCGCTGCTTTTTTACGTATCAGGGTTGCTACAACTTTGCCCTCATAGTCATCTGGAAAGCTCAAGGTGGCTTGCTCATAGCCGATGCCTAAAATATCAGCTTGATAAAGGGGCTGGAATTCACTCATTTTTATACTCATTTATATTATTGAATTTATACTTTATCCTTGATGAGCTTTAACTTTTTGTCAAATCAATCTTCTGCCTTAGCAGTATGAAAAAGATCAACACTATTTAAATAGGCCATAACCCATTTTAAATCAGTGAGATTTTAAAATAGAACAAGCATTTTTGATGGATAAAAGAAATTTATTACAAAATTAACCAAAATCTCTCCTATCACGCTACGTTATCAGATTATAAAATCCTGCTAAAAGCATTATCAATTTACTAAATACCCCAAAAGGCTAAAATCAGGATAGGCTATATAAAATAACGATAGTGATGTCATTGTTTTCGGCGAAGTGCCGAGGATTGATTAGAAGAGTTAAATAATGCCCAGAGAAAATTTGAACAGTAAACGCCCTTTATATATTCCGTATGCCGGAAATACCTTATTAGAACTCCCGTTACTCAATAAAGGTTCTGCATTTACTGAAGAAGAGCGCAGAAGCTTTAATTTGCATGGTTTAATTCCTCATGTGACCGAGACCATCGAGGAGCAGAGTCAGCGCTCTTATCAGCAATATTGTGCTTTTAATAGTGATATCAACAAGCATATTTATTTGCGTAATATTCAGGATACCAATGAAACCCTGTTTTATCACCTGATTGAAAATCACCTTAGCGAGATGATGCCGATTATTTATACCCCGACTGTGGGGGAGGCATGTCAGCGCTTTTCTGATATTTATCGCCGTCATCGCGGAATCTTTATTTCCTATCCGGATCGCGATCAGATCGAACAGATTATTCACAATATTAATAAAAAGAACGTGAAAGTGATTGTGATTACCGATGGCGAACGCATTTTGGGTTTAGGCGACCAGGGGATTGGCGGAATGGGGATTCCGATTGGTAAATTGGCACTCTATACTGCCTGTGGGGGAATCAGCCCGGCGTATACCTTGCCGATCACTCTCGATGTCGGCACCAATAATCAGCAATTGCTGAATGATCCAATTTATATGGGCTGGCGTGAACCGCGGATCAGCGGCGATGAATACTATGCTTTTGTCGAAATGGTAATTCAGGCCATTCAGCAGCGCTGGCCGGATGCATTGATTCAGTTTGAAGACTTTGCGCAGAAAAATGCCATGCCTTTGCTGGAAAAATACCGTGATCGCATTTGCTGTTTTAATGATGATATTCAGGGAACCGCTGCGGTTTCGGTCGGAAGTTTAATTGCCGCTTCACGTGCAGCAGGTAAGCAGTTGAAAGATCAGGTGGTGGCATTTCTGGGGGCTGGTTCAGCTGGTTGCGGGATTGCGGAACAGATCATTAAACAAATGATTGCGGAAGGCTTGAGCGATAGCGAAGCACGTGCACGAATCTTTATGGTCGACCGCTTTGGTCTGATCACTGAAAATCAGCCGAATTTACTAAATTTTCAGCGTAAATTGGCACAGCCTGCTGAACATGTAGAAAGCTGGGCAGATGCTGAAGCCATGATTTCATTAACAGATGTCGTGAAGCATGCTAAGCCAACAGTACTGATTGGGGTTTCGGGGCAACCGGGATTATTCACACAGGAAGTGGTTGAAGCTATGGCTGAGAATAGCGTGCAGCCAATTATTTTCCCTTTATCCAATCCGACTTCACAGGTAGAAGCAGTACCGGCAGATATTTTGCAATGGACTAAGGGTAGAGCGCTGATTGCCACAGGTAGCCCCTTTGCACCGGTGAATTATCAGGAAAAAATCCATCATATTTCACAGTGCAATAATTCTTATATTTTCCCCGGAATTGGGTTGGGGGTGATTGCTTCGGGTGCGAAGCGTGTTACAGATAATATGCTGATGGCTTCTAGTAATGCTCTGGCGGATTGTTCGCCTAAGTTGCAAGACCCACAAGCGGATTTATTGCCGAGTCTCGATTATTTGCAGTCTATTTCAAAGCAGATTGCGTTGAAAGTCGCCCTTGCTGCCATTGAGGATGGGGTGGCGCCTAAAGTAAGTATTGAGGACTTGCAGTTAGCGATTGAGCATAATTTCTGGACACCGCAATATCGTGATTATCAGCGGGTCACTTTCTAATTTTAAATGAAGACAAACTCTGACTAAGCACTCGTTTCGGGCTGGTCAGCGTTTATTGGTTAAAATAGGCAATGCCTAAAAAAAGCCCCGATCTTTCGATCAGGGCTTTTTTGAATCTGGAGCGGGAAAGGAGACTCGAGCTCTCTGATTCCAATCTCGATAAAGTCGCTGAGATTTATTTTATTAAATAATATTAATTTTAAATATATGATTTAATGTAAAATATTTTACTGACTGGTATAATTTGATGATGAGAGAGGGGCCTGGGTCTACGGTTTCTGTTTTGCCTTTTGGCGTAAGACGTACAAATATAAGCTTTCTACTTTTTCACGTGCCCATGGTGTGGTACGCAAGAATCGCAATGATGATTTAACACTTGGGTCTATGCAAAAACATCTAATTTCAATTTTATGACTTAAACCTTCAAAGCCACCGTAGTAATCCAATAATTCATCCAAAATGTCAGCAAGTTTTTTGCCGTGTAAAGGGTCATTGGGGGTGTTCATAATAGATCAATCGTATTTTGGGTGACCATTATTATAACCTGAGCTAATTGGAAAACTAGAGCGTTTGAATGTAGGTAATGATGGACTGAATAACCATCAAAATTCTGGAGCACGCCCAGCAATCGGGTGAGGCATCATATATATGACTTGGTAATCCCATGTGCTGTGTAGGAAAGTTTTTTCTTAATGGGTCACCTTCTTAATGGGAGTAGGTACGAGGAGCGTTCTAAACCTTTACGGATCGCTTCAGCACTGTATTCAAAGGCAATTAATGGTCGACCTGTGATTGCTGTTGAGGAGACCAGTGTACCCCAAAGCCAATATTCACCCCATCAATTATAGTAAGCATTAAGTTTTTTGAGCGTGGATTTATTTCCAGATAAAGTCGTTCTTTACGAAGCCTCTCACATAAAACGCAACAACTTCTTCAGGTTTTTCTGAATCTTAAATCCATAATATTGGGTCTTATGTTTAGATATGGCTATTAAGCCACAAAATAATGGAGTTATAAAATGTGTCGGTTGATCGGTGCAAAGGTGCTTTATTGGATGATTAGATCCTATTAGATTAAAGAAGTCTAATTAGACATTTACAATCTAATGGAATCTAATACAATCTATAGCAATAAAGAATCATTGCTGAGTAATTAAAATGAGTAGCATCTCCAATGACCCTTGGCATTTTCCACGTACAGAACTAGCTAAACAAATTTTAGGCATGTTTGAGACTGGACTAGCTAGTTCTCTGACTTTTTTTGCCCCACGCCGGATGGGAAAAACTGAATTTTTACGAAAAGATATTACGCCCTTAGCAGAACAGCTTGGATGGCGCGTTTTTTATTTCAGTTTTTTAGATGCAGGCCTGCATAGTGAAGGACAGTTTGTAAAAGCTCTTGATGAGTTTTCACAGCAAAATGGCTTGATTGGTAAAGCCAATCATTGGATTAAAAATATTGGCTCTTTAAGTACAGAGGTGGCAGGTGTAAAAGCCGAAGTGACTCTTGCACAAGGGCAAGTGAATTCCAGTATTTTATCTAGTATTACAAAACTGGCTCAGCAGGGTAAACCTATTTTATTGCTACTTGATGAGATTCAGGCTTTAGCTAGTTCAAAATATAAAACAACTATTGCCAGTTTGCGTACTGCTTTAGATATGCATAAAGAAACGATAAAGGTAATTTTTACTGGTTCAAGTCGAGAGGGCTTGAGACAAATGTTTTCTGTGAGTAGTGCTCCATTTTTTCATTATGGGCAGAATTTACCTTTTCCAAATCTAACAAAAGCATTTACAGATCATCTGGCAGATGTATTTAATCAAACAACAGGACGTAGTTTGGATAAAGAAATTTTATGGTGTGCTTTTTTAGATATGAAGCAAAGTCCTCAACTGGTGAGGTCATTGGTTGAGCGTTTAGCATTAAACCCAATGCTGGCTATAGATTTTGCAAAGGAACAGCTTATAGCCGATACAATGGGGCACCGTGACTTTTCAGGATTATGGGGAGAGTTTAAGTTATTAGAACAGCTGCTCTTAAAAGCCATAGCTGAATCACAAGTTGAACTTTATAGTATTCAATTTAGACAGCATCTTGCTGACTCCATCGGTGTAGACAGCATTGCAGTATCAAGTATTCAATCTGCCCTACGTTCTTTATCAAAAAAACAAATTATTTTTAAACCAGAAAATGGTACTTATGAAATCGAGGATGCTCTTTTTAAAGAATGGATTATGGATGAAGCATAAATTTTTTAATAATGGTCAGTACCCGGTAAAATACCTCGTTAAGAGGATTCATGATTCCTCATCTCCGAGAAGACCCTTCCATGGGTTGGTCATTAAGTCATCCTGATCTTCGATCGTGATTTTAATTTCATCATTCAATAATTGTCTGATTAAATGAACTTTATCATCTGGAATGAGCATCAGTTGAGCATTTAATCCTGCCGCGATAATTTCTAAGGTCTCTAATCGTGGATTGCCCTGACTTTCCAGTTTTTGGTACTGCTGTCTTGAAATGCCGGTACGGGATTGCATATTAACTTGCTTTAAGCCCAATAGGGTTCGTCTTTTTTTGATTTGCTGAAGTAAAGATTCATTCATTGTAGACACATTTATTTCTTTTAGGTTCTATAAGAAACATATTAGTTTCTTTTTTTTGAAAAGCATTTATGATTTTATTATTTCGATCTGTAAAACAGCCCTAGCTACGTAGTGATCTGAAATCATTCTGAAAATACAGTTAAAATACGCGGTTCAATTTAACTTATCTCCTTACGGAATTGGCAGAAAGATTGTCGATGCCGGATCTGAACTGTCGACAACTCTCTGGCAAAAATTCCTGGCAGCCCTGCATTTAACTGCCTAGCACAATCCGATAATAAATAATAACAACCCCGCCGCGCAGTTGGCATACAGTAAGTAAAGAAGTGGTGGACTGTGATCATAAAAATAACATCTCAAGCCGGAGGTAAACTAGATGGCCAAGTATAGTGATATCAATAGTTTTAATACCTTAGAAACATTGACCGTCGGTTCAGAACACTATCAGATTTTCAACCTGTCCAAATTGCAAGCGCAATTGGGCGACCTGTCCCGGCTGCCAAAATCTTTAAAAGTCTTGCTGGAAAATTTACTACGTTTTGAAGATCAGCTCACGGTGAAAACCGAGCATATTCATGCGCTGGCAGGGTGGTTAAACAACCAAATCTCAGAACAGGAAATCCAGTATCGTCCGGCACGGGTGCTGATGCAGGATTTTACCGGTGTTCCCGCAGTGGTTGATCTTGCCGCGATGCGTGCAGCGGTGGCCAAAGCCGGTGGTGACCCGGAAAAAATTAATCCATTGTCACCGGTGGATTTGGTCATCGATCACTCGGTGATGGTCGATTACTTTGCCAGCCCGCAAGCTTTTGAGCAGAATGTCGCCATTGAGATGCAACGCAATGGCGAGCGCTACCAGTTTCTACGCTGGGGGCAGGCTGCGCTCAATCAGTTTCGCGTGGTGCCGCCAGGAACCGGGATTTGCCATCAGGTTAATCTGGAACATCTGGCACAAGTAGTTTGGAGCAATGAGGTCGATGGGCAGCGCTTTGCCTTTCCTGATACCTTAGTCGGTACCGATTCACATACCACCATGATCAATGGCTTAGGCGTGTTAGGTTGGGGAGTGGGCGGCATCGAAGCGGAAGCGGCCATGCTGGGCCAACCGATCTCCATGCTGATTCCAGAAGTGATCGGCTTTAAGCTCATAGGTAAACTCAAAGAAGGTATTACAGCAACTGATCTGGTGCTGACCATTACCCAGATGCTGCGCCAAAAAGGCGTAGTTGGAAAATTTGTCGAATTTTATGGCGATGGTCTGGCCGATTTACCCTTGGCTGACCGTGCCACTATTGCCAATATGGCACCCGAATATGGCGCTACCTGTGGCTTTTTCCCGGTTGATGAGGTAACGCTTTCCTATTTACGTTTAACCGGACGTCAGCCGGAAAGAATTGCCTTGGTAGAGGCCTATAGCAAGTTACAAGGATTATGGCGTAATCCGGGGGATGAACCCGTCTTTACCGACACTCTGGCTTTAGATATGTCGACAGTAGAAGCCAGTCTGGCGGGTCCGAAACGCCCGCAGGATCGTGTGCTATTGTCGCAAGTGCCAAAAATCTTTCATGCCTTCATGGATCTGACCTTGAAACCGGTCAAAGAAGAAAAAGAGCGTCTGGAAAATGAAGGAGGGGGAGGTACGGCTGTTGAAGCGAAACAGGCCAACCTGCCACATGAAAATGCTTTTTGTATGATTGATGGTGAAAAATATCCGTTGCAGCATGGTGATGTAGTGATTTCAGCCATTACCTCCTGTACCAATACCTCGAATCCCAGTGTCATGTTGGCAGCAGGCCTATTGGCCAAAAAAGCAATCGAAAAAGGTTTGCAGCGAAAACCTTGGGTGAAAAGTTCACTGGCTCCAGGTTCCAAAGTGGTCAGCGATTATCTTGATGCAGCAGGGTTGACGCCTTATTTGAATCAACTGGGTTATAACCTGGTGGGTTATGGTTGCACTACCTGTATTGGTAATTCGGGACCTTTACCTGAAGCGATTGAAGAAGCTGTGCAATGTTTTGATTTGAATGTAGCCTCAGTGCTTTCCGGAAACCGTAACTTTGAAGGACGGGTGCATCCTTTGGTGAAAACCAACTGGCTCGCCTCGCCACCCTTAGTAGTTGCCTATGGTCTGGTCGGGAATATTCGAACTGATCTCACTGCTGAGCCGATAGGTGAAGGCTTTGATGGCCAAGCAGTTTATTTAAAAGATATCTGGCCGACACAGATGGAAATTGATGCCGCACTACAGAACGTGAATACCGAGATGTTCCAGAAAGAATATGCGGAAGTGTTTGAAGGCGATGCCAAGTGGAAAGCGATCCAGATTCCACAAAGTCAAACCTATGCTTGGGATGAACAATCAACCTATATCCGGCATCCTCCCTTTTTTGCAAAAATTGATCAGCCGGTGCGACCAATTCAGCCGATCAAACAGGCACGGATTTTAGCTATATTAGGCGATTCAGTCACGACGGACCATATTTCCCCGGCGGGTAATATCAAAAAAGATAGTCCGGCCGGCCGATATTTGCAGCAACAGGGGGTTGAGGTAAAAGACTTTAACTCTTATGGTTCCCGCCGTGGCAACCATGAAGTGATGATGCGAGGTACCTTTGCCAATATCCGCATCAAAAACGAAATGCTGGGTGGCGAGGAGGGTGGCAATACCCTGCATATTCCAAGTGCAGAAAAACTCTCGATTTATGATGCGGCAATGCGCTATCAGGCAGAACAAACCCCACTCGTAATGATTGCTGGGAAAGAATATGGTACCGGTTCTTCACGTGACTGGGCGGCCAAAGGCACCAACCTGTTGGGGGTGAAAGCGGTGATTGCTGAAAGTTTTGAGCGGATTCACCGTTCCAATCTGGTTGGCATGGGGGTGTTACCTTTACAGTTTGTAGAGGGTCAAAACCGGCAGATCTTGAACCTGACCGGACATGAAACACTGTCAATTTTAGGCTTGTCGGATGATATTCATCCGCATCAAATGCTGAAAGTAGATGTGCAACATACCGATGGTACGTGTAGCCATTTTCAAGTGTTGTGTCGTATTGATACCTTGAATGAGGTGGAGTACTTTAAGGCCGGTGGTATCTTGCACTATGTCTTGCGCAATTTACTCGCTTCCTAAATTGAATGATGAAAGCCCGATACCTACCATAATGCCGGTCAGTTAAGAATTGAAAAACTAAAATTATGCTCAATTAAGACATAAATTTAGATCAATTTAAATTCAAATATAAGGAAATTTAGATTTGTTTTTCATCCAAATTTCCTTAACTGACTGGTATTAATCTTTTGATGAGCCTTTTCATAATCTAATGGAGAGCGCTGACCATTGGAACTATGCCTACATTATTAGGTGTAGATATCAAATGTGAACATAGATCTAATCTAATTTATTCATCATATTCCGCAAATATTTCTTCAATTTCATCCCATTGGGGCAAGTTAAACTTTTTTTATTCATTTCGAATTGTAAACCCATGCCATCAAGCACACGTTCAAATATGTCAAATGAACCTGTAAAATGGCCATTCTCTATCTCTGAAATTGTTGTTTTATTCACTTTAGTCTTTTCTGAAAGACTTTTCTGTGTATAGCCTAATAATTTGCTTATCTTAAAGTTTAGCCCGAAGACCTTCCACCAATTGTAAAACAGAGGCCAATCCCTGAGGGTTCTGAATCTGTTCTATTGGAATGCCATTCATCAATTTATTGGGTGATTTCATAAAATGCTGCATCCAGGCTGTATCCCCACCTGTCAGAGCATCTAATGATGTGGTAATACGGATTAAAGTGAGGGCGATTTCTCCCTGTTTTGAAGTAGGATCTAATTCAAGAGAAGTTAAAGTTTTCACCGAATCTATACTGAGTATTAAGGCTAGTTGATCCTGTGCAAGACCAAGTCGTTCAGCAGCAGCTAAGACTGCCTTAGCTAATATCATTTTCTGTTTTGCAGTTTTTTCTGATGTTGTATGCATGATCGATCCCTGTTCCAGACGCTGCTAATTCATAGAGTTTATACTATTTAATTATCGTTGATCAGATACTCAATTTTTACTAAATATATTAAATTTGGCTTTACATAAAGAAGCAACGGTTAAATTATTTAACAGCATGTAGTTATTTTTAGACCTTCAGCTTTAAGTTCAAGAGATCGTGGTCTACCGATACAGGCTAAATGTAAACAGAATTTAAATGCGGCCAGTGCTTTGGCATCTTTTGTTGAGTAAAGCTGGAGACGAACATAATCTTCTTGAGTCTTAGGATGCTCTGTTGTGCTCGATTTAGCCAGCTTCAGTAATAAAGGCTGTTTCTTTTTATCTAGCAATTGTACCAAGTCTTGTCCAAGCAAATGCCAAAATTGATGGGGAAACAGGTCTTTTACCTTGGAATAAAATGATTCCAATTGATCGATTTTATTCCATCGATAATGAATGCCAGTATGCGAAACCGTAACACGACTTAAAAATGTCTCAAGCACCGCTTTTATTTGATCTGGTTTTTTTTCAAAGATATTTTAAATATTTTCAAAGAAATAGTTCCTTGCTGTGCACTCTTCAATGGTATCAATCATGGCGGGTTTTAAAGGTTTATCAAGATGATTCGTGTTGTTGAGATCAAATAACCTTGGGTTGTTTTTTTGAGACTTGAGTTGGCCCAGTTGTTTGGCATTTTTATACCAGTACTCAACCAGTTCTATAGGTAAGCTCATTTCCTGTGAGACCTGATCTGGATCATGATGAATTTCCAGTAAATTTAGGCACTTAAAAAACCATGCAAATGAGATTTTGGATTCCTTTGTTCCTGCGAAATATTTAGAAAAATCATGAGGCTGTGAGTTAAATGAAACCTCATCCAGAATGTCTTCTATGTTGCTTTTTAACCAGTCAGTTTGGTCGTTGAGTAACTCCTGACTTAAATGAATAGCATGCTTTTCAAAATTGAATGGAGCAGTATCTTTTACTGTGTTTAAAAATTTGAAAGAAGGTAGGTAGCCCATCATCTTCTTTACTAATTGAGTATCTATGTCTGGATGATATTGCAGTATTTTATGCCCAGCGATCAGGTAGCTCAGATGAATATAGCTTTTAAAGGTTTCTGTAGGGTCAATGTGACCCAGTAAATGGGCAATCATAAACCAATGATTTTGACCATGCGTATTACGGAGTAACTCTGTCCGAATGGACTGATATTCTTCTTCGGTATAATCCGTCACATTCTTGACCAGTGGAGCGTAATTACAGTTCAGAACAACGGATAAGGTCGTGGGCACGCCATGGTCACATCTTGGTCACAAAATATAAATTACATTAAGAATATTTTTTATTGAATTGAATAACAAAGGAAGGGGGATTTTTAAAAATATAATAAAATCAACAATAAAAAAGCCCCCATCTTTCGATGAGGGCTTTTTGAATCTGGAGCGGGAAAGGAGACTCGAACTCCCGACCCCAACCTTGGCAAGGTTATGCTCTACCAACTGAGCTATTCCCGCGGAGTCTATAAAGTTTTTTAAATGAAAAAACTAAATAAAAAAATTTTGAGCGGGAAAGGAGACTCGAACTCCCGACCCCAACCTTGGCAAGGTTATGCTCTACCAACTGAGCTATTCCCGCATGCCGTGTATAATACAGCATGAAAAAATGTGGTCAACACCTTTGTTAAAAATCTTGTATCAATTGCATAAAATAAAAGCAAAATACTTTGGGCCAGACAATAAATCGCCAATATTCATGTGGGAATTCATGAAACTTCGCCACAATCAACTGATTGCGCTGTGACAGATTACTAAAATACTCAGCAGAACAAGGTATACTGACTTTATATTTTCAAAGATTGGAGTCAGGCCATGAGCTTAGAACAACAACTGAAAGATCGTTTAGCACAATTATCTCCAACCCATTTAGACGTGGTGAATGAGTCTTCGGGTCATGGCGGTTATTTCCCTGGAAAAGAGTCTCATTTTAAAACTGTGATTGTCAGTCAGGCCTTTGCCGGTTTACGTCCAGTCCAGCGTCATCAGAAAGTCTATGCTGCTGCTGGTGATTTACTGGCCAAAGACAAGATTCATGCGCTGGCAATCCATGCATTTTTGCCTGAAGAATGGGCAGGGCAGGACACGACCAGTCCAGCTTGTGCACATGCACCAAAAAACTAAGAGGAAATGATGGAAACTCAACTTTTAGTCAAAATTATTCATATGTCAGCAGCAGGATTGGCGATTGTCGCCATTCTTGCCCGTGCCTTGACTTTGTTTATTGGTACACAAGGCAACCTACCGAATCCAAAGGCACGAATTGCGCTGGTGGCTTTACAGCATCTGGCCATTACGGTGATCGCGTTTACAGGTATTGTGTCATTGGTGATCAAGGATTTTGATGTGCAACCCTGGTTTTATGCCAAGGTTATTTTATTTTTTGTGCTGGTATCCTCTTTAGCTAAAGCCTATAAAAAAGATGATTCAATCTTGCTGGCACAACGCCGGGCTGGCTTATTTATTGCGGTAGTTTCATTGGTTTCTATTTTGATCTTGGTGATGATCAAGCCGAATTTTGGCTAAAAACAAGCAGGCTGTGACTTCAAGCGCAGTCTGTCTATGTGAATAATTAAAAAATACAAGTGTGATAAAAGTAGTTAAAAAATAACAGGAGGGGACATGCATACACGTGTGGTATTTAATCAAAAAGGTGGGGTGGGTAAGTCCAGTATTACCGTTAATCTGGCCGCGATCAGCGCACATCAGGGTTTAAAAACTTTACTCATTGATCTGGATCCACAAGCCAATTCCAGTCAATACGTATTAGGTGACGATGCGACCTATTCAAGTGACAAGCCGGCATTAGAACCGAATATTGAAAACTATTTTGAAAATGTGCTGGGCAATCAGCAAAGTAAAGGCTTGCTCGGCAATGCAATTGGCTCGATTTTGAAAAGCCGTAGCAAAGGTCTGGAAAGTTATGTGCATCAGTCTCCCTTTAAGTATCTGGATGTGATTCCAGCCAGCCCGACACTGGGCGCCTTGGCACATGCACTGGAGTCCAAGCATAAAATCTACAAACTGCGAGATGCTTTACAACAATTGTCCGGGCAATATGATCGGGTGTTTATTGATACCCCGCCGGCATTTAATTTCTTTACACTGTCGGCTTTGATTGCTGCAGACCGCGTGCTGATTCCATTTGACTGTGATGTGTTTTCTAAACGCGCCTTACAGACCCTGATTGAAAATGTCATTGAAACCCAAGATGACCATAATGAAAGACTGGAAATTGAAGGTATTGTGGTGAATCAGTTTCAGGCACAGGCCAGATTACCGCGTGAAGTGGTGCAGCAACTGAAAGATGAAGGATTGCCCGTACTCAATAGTATGTTACCGCCCTCCATCTTAATGAAAGAATCTCATCATAAAAATCAGCCCCTGATTCATTTGGCTACTGATCATAAATTGACTCAGGCCTATCAATCGTTGTTCAATGAGATAGAGCAGAACTAAGATCGAGTTAACTATGAAACTTGTGAAATTAAGCCTGAGTATTGCAGCACTTGCATTGCTGAGTGCTTGTGCAACAACGGTGAAACCCACCTATGTGTCCCCGACCCATTATCAGACCTTGGGTTGTCAGCAGCTGCAAGGCGAATATAACCGTATTCAGCAATATATCGACAATGGTGTGGAAGCACCAAAACGCACGGGTGTAGGTCTGGGCGTCGGTCTGGGTGGTGGCTGGGGCAGTCGCGGTGGTTGGGGAATTGGTCCGAGTGTTTCCGTCAATATGGGACAGTCATCCAATACCAAGCGAACCGAACTGGCACGGCTTTTAGGTGAACAGGAAGCGATTGTTCAGGCCGCCCGTTACAAAAATTGTCCGATTGTGGTTCGTCAGAATATTGCTAAATAACCAATTCCTGATCTCTTCATAAATGCTGATCTTGGGTCAGCATTTTTTATGCTTTTTTCAAAATAGCCGAGCTGATATTCCGCTTAATATCACTTGAAATGGCGCGTATCGTCTCAGCATTCTAGATTTATAGACCTGTTCTGGCATGAGAATATTGATTAAGCTATAAGCTAGGCCCGGAATAGTTCATCACGATGATTGAAAATTGGTTATTTGTATTGGGGCTAATCGCCGTTCTGATGATTCCAGGGCCGGCGAATGCCTTGGTCGCCAGCTCTGCGTATCAGCAGGGTCAGGCCAAAACCAGCCTTTATATTCCTGCCATTCTGATGGGCTATTTTTATGCGATTAATGTCTGGGCTTTGTTAATTCATCTGGCTTTACCGATCTGGCCAAACTTCAAAAGCTTGCTGTATGTCCTGAGTACCATCTGTGTGGGCTGGATGACGCTGCATTTATATAAGGCCCAGCAGTTAGAACGCTATAGCAAAAATCATCCGCAGATTCGTCCCTGGCAAATGTTTACTGTCACCTTAAGCAATCCTAAAGCAGCATTGTTGGCCTCCGGGATTTTACCCATGGAAACCTGGCAAAGTCCGACCAACTTTGTTCTGGTGTTTGCTGCCTTTTGCTTGAGTACCGTTCCAGTAGGGATTTTCTGGATGGTCTTTGGTCAGGCAATTTTGAGCAGTCACTCTGAAAAAATAAAAGCCGGCCTTATTTATAAAGGCTCGGCTCTGTTTGTACTGCTTTGTCTGATCCCATTACTGATCAAGCTCTGGGATTAAATGCACAGGCTATAAAAAATCTTAAGCTGTTTTACTTTTTTTGAGTCTTTGTTGAATAAAGCCGATCACACCTGGCAAGACACTTAAAATAATAATACCGAAAATCAAATAGGTGAAGTTATCTTTGACGATCGGCATATTACCGAACATATAGCCCAGAATGACAAATGAGCTGATCCAGATGAATCCACCCACTACATTATAGCTCAGGAAATATTTGTAATTCATGCTGCCAGCACCAGCGACAAAAGGTGCAAAGGTACGAGCAAAAGGCACAAAACGCGCAAAAATAATGGTTTTACCACCATGTCTGGCAAAGAATTGCTGAGTTGCCAATAAATGTTTTTTATTGATAAAGCGCGATTCAATCTCGAAAACCCGCGGCCCGATATATTTGCCAATATGGTAATTCAGGGTATCGCCCAATACTGCCGCAACAAATAAAAGCGGAATCAGTACCCAGGGATCCATCACACCTGTAGACGCTGCCAAAGCACCTGCTGCAAATAGCAAGCTGTCGCCGGGCAAGAACGGCATCACCACCAAACCTGTTTCCACAAAGATAATCAGGAAAAGAATGGCATAAATCCAGATCCCGTAATTGGTGATAAATTCAAGCAAGTGATCATCAACATGCAAGATAAAATCAATCAGTTCCATGAGCCCAGTACAAGCAAAAGTGTGCTCAAATCCTAACAGCGATCACCTATAAAGTCAGTAATAAAAGTCGACTATTTTGCGGCTTATTTTTCTGCTGTCGGGCGAATCCCTTCACTTTTAAAGTGGATGTATCAGCGTATAAACATATTTTTATTGGGGCTTTTTGAGCAGATGACACAAGTTCATCATGGCGTTACACAACGTCTGCGGCATCTATTTCGGCTTTCTGTTTAGATCATAGAATCATCATAAAAATGGCAGGTCAACACACATGAAAAAATATATTCTGGCGACACTGGTTCTGGCAGCTGCCAGTCCGGCACTTTGGGCTAAATCAGATCAGGCTATTCTGGAGGAAGCAAAACAGAATGTAGTCAGTATTGCTCAGGCACATAAAATGAAAGATGAAACCGGCGTGACCTTAAGGGGGCAGATCGTCAAACAGCGTGCAGCACAAAGTGACGAATTTGAATTAAGAGATAAAACCGGCAGCATCATGATTGATGTGGATGACGACCACTGGAAAAGATTAAAGCTCAAAGCAGGCGATCGGGTAGAAGTCTGGGGCGAGGTCGATACGCACCGCAACAAACCCACCGATATTGAAGTGATTCAGATTGAACGCGTGAAATAAACCATTCATTTGGCTGGAACAGGAAAGCAGCGAAACTCTGCTCTCCTGTGAACCAGTCAAAAATGAGGGCATTATTTTCTGAAATTTCTTAACTGTTTAATATTTAAACCAATTGGAATAGTGTGCTTAAACACAAGAAAAATGCTAGAATACGGCGCTTATCTTTCGTTTGCCTTTCATAGTTGTTCGTCATGACTACCAATACTCAAATTACTGAAGATCGTATCCTGATTCTGGATTTCGGTTCTCAATATAGTCAGCTCATTGCACGCCGTGTCCGTGAAGCTGGTGTATATTCTGAAATGTATGCCTATGATATGTCTGAAGAAGACATTCGTGCATTTAATCCAAACGGTATCATCTTGTCTGGTGGACCTGAGAGCGTTCACCTTGAAGGCAGCCCGCGTGCGCCACAAGTGGTATTCGAGCTCGGTGTACCGGTATTGGGTATTTGTTATGGCCTGCAAACCATGTGCGAACAGCTTGGCGGTAAAGTCGAGCCAGGTACTGTGCATGAGTTCGGTTATGCAGAAGTTGATATCGTGGTACGTGACAAGCTGATCGGTAATTTACAGGACCGTGAAAACCAGTTGCATGTCTGGATGAGTCATGGTGACAAGGTTGCCCGTATTCCAGAAGGCTTCCAGATCACTGCACAAACTCCAAGCTGTCCAATTGCGATGGTGTCTGACGAAACTCGTGGTTTCTATGGTATTCAGTTCCATCCTGAAGTGACACATACCTCTAAAGGGGCAGAATTACTGTCGAACTTCGTTCATCAAATTTGTGGTTGCCGCGGTCTATGGACGCCAGAACACATTATTGATCTACGTGTAGAACAGCTTCGCCAACAGATCGGTGATGAAAAAGTATTACTTGGTCTTTCAGGTGGTGTGGATTCATCTGTCGTTGCAGCGCTGTTGCATAAAGCGATTGGTGATCAGCTGACATGTGTGTTTGTCGACAATGGTCTGCTTCGTTTGAACGAAGGTGATCAAGTGATGCAAATGTTTGCTGACAATATGGGGATTCGTGTCATCCGTGCTGCTGCAGAAGAGCGTTTCTTGACTGCACTTGCAGGCGAAGTTGATCCTGAAGCAAAACGTAAAATTATTGGCCGTGAGTTTATTGCAGTCTTTGCTGAAGAAGCACGTAAATTAGATGGGGTAAAATTCCTGGCTCAAGGTACGATTTATCCAGACGTGATTGAATCTGCTGCAAGCAAACAGGGCAAGGCACATGTGATTAAATCGCACCACAACGTGGGTGGTTTACCAGCAGACTTGGCTTTTGAACTGGTTGAACCATTACGTGACTTGTTTAAAGATGAAGTACGTAAATTGGGTACCACTTTGGGCTTGCCACACAGCATGATTTACCGTCATCCATTCCCAGGCCCAGGTCTAGGTGTGCGTATCTTGGGTGAAGTGAAAAAAGAATATGCAGACATTTTACGTCTTGCTGATGACATTTTTATGCAGGAACTTCGTGCCAGCGGTTGGTATGACAAGACTGCTCAAGCATTTGCGGTATTCCAGCCGGTGAAATCTGTCGGTGTTGTCGGTGATGGTCGCCGTTATGCATGGGTAATTGCACTGCGTGCAGTAGAAACTGTGGACTTTATGACTGCTCGTTTCGCGCATCTTCCTTATGATCTAGTCGATAAAATCTCGACTCGTATCATGAATGAAATTAAAGATGTTTCTCGTGTTGTGTATGACGTATCGTCTAAACCACCTGCAACTATTGAATGGGAGTAAAATCGGGATTTCTAAAAGCGATAGCTTTTAGCCGATTTTACGCCAAGAGCTATGCTCGCGGCAGTGAGGGATTTCACGAAGCACGGCTTCTTGCCTAAATTACGGCAAAGGCTATGGTTGCGCCAATCAGGATTTCAAGGAGTACGGCTTTTGCCTAAATTACGGCAAAGGCTATGCTCGCGGCAGTGAGGGATTTCACGAAGCACGGTTTCTTGCCTGAATGATGCCAAGCGCTATGCACGTAGTAAATATCTGGTTGATCGGAGATATCCCGATAAAAAAAGAGCGCTTCGGTGCTCTTTTTTATGAGTTTTTATGAGGATTTTTTCTTCGTGATAGAATATGTAACTTTTCCATGTAAAGTTTATAAAAATTTAAGCTTTCACTAATATTCCTGATTTCATTATTTAAAGGGCAGACCAGAATTGCTTGGTTTGATTGGCCTTTGAATGATCTTGCTGGGTCACGGGCTTAAAGGCATTCCAGGGATTGGCTGGAGCAGGTTTGGGCTTTTCCAGCATTTTGGAATGATAAACTTCAATCCGATTTCGGCCTGATTTTTTTGCCTGATATAAAGCGATATCGGCTTGCTTGATCAGCTCCTCCAGCTTTTGCGTAGGCGACTCCAGTTCTGCTATACCAATCGAAATGGTAAAACGAATGGGCTGGTTCGGTTTGGCATAAACAAATTGTTTCTGAATTGCACAACGAATTCGCTCTGCAATCACCAGACTGTCTGGCAGCTGGGTATCTTCCAAGAGAGCAATAAACTCTTCACCACCAAAACGTGCCAGTACATCGCTATGGCGCATTTCTTTACGGGTGACTTCAGCAATCAGTTGTAGTACGCGATCGCCGATGTCATGCCCATAGTTGTCATTGATCTTTTTAAAATGATCGACATCAAACATCAGCAGGCAGGTGCTGGCATGTTTGGGCCATTGATGAATAGAACGTTCAGCCATATCGACAAAATGGCGGCGGTTGTATAACTGGGTCAAATCATCCGTATGTGCCAGATTTTTTAAGGTTTGATAGTTCCATTCGTCCAGCAAAGAGCGCAGGAAAGAGCGCCGTACATTCAGAATATTATTCCAGTTAATATAAATGCTAAAAAACCAGAGTGGACTAAACACGACAGTAAAAATAAAGGCTTGAGATGCGCTCATTAACTGGGTCACTCCAATCATGATAAACAGGGCAATCAAGATGGAACAATAGACCGCAACTTTAAATTGGGTCTGTATACACAGATTGGCGATGAGAATAAAGATCGCAGAGGCATAAATATAGGTAGCAACATGGGGGCTGCTTGAAAGCACCAGCAGGCCAATCCATGCAGCTGCAGCCACAGTAGTGGCGATCGGCAGGATTCTATCTAGAATCTGAATATTTTTATATGTTTTAAACAAGTAATAACAGCAAAGCATAGCGCCTAGAACCAAGATGACGCGCATCAGACCAGAAATAAAAAACATGTCTGGAATAATCAGAATATCGGCAAAGAAATACAGCAAAAAGGCAATTTGTGCCAGATAGTTGATTTGACGTAAATTAGTATGACTATGCGTATAGACATAATCGTGAAAATATTGCTGAAACGGGGCAGGAATACGGGCATGAGAGTCTGTCAGCGCCTGTTCGATCAGCTGACGGTTCTGCAGATCACATTCAGATAATTTCAGTGATTTATCGGTCGTCGAGTTTTGAAAAGATATATTCGCCGTTGAATATATATTCTCATGCTGAGCAGACATGTCCTGGTCCAGTATTATTTTTATAGGTGCCTATTATGCCGTGATTGGATGAAAAATAACCTCCCTAAAATTGGGTATCTGACTTAAATTTGACTTTAAAACGTAACAAAAATTATATTTTTTAGCTGCAAAAGTGATTGAAATCCATAAAAATAATTTTTAATTGCTTTAATTTTTAAATTAAAATCATTCGTTTCACGTGAAACATTGGGTAATTGGGCCAGCAATGTCGAAATGGCTTCTAGCGCAGGCTTGAGAGCACCCTAATCAGCATTGAGCCACTTCCACTCAGGCTGTTACACTGCGAAATTCAGGTTTTATCGCTTGAACAGGAGTTAGATCGATCAAGCGATGTTAAGGGTTTTATACGTATCTAAATATTTCCAAAGATAGATTTTGCAAATAGACCCTGTAAATTGTCCTGAATAGGGAGACATCTTGCAGCAGTCCAAGGGAAGAATGTTTCATATAATTTAAGATTTAGAATGAAAATGCCGAGGTGAGCTCAGCCATGTCGAATAATAGTGATATTGAACTGTCCAATTCGGATGATTGTGAAAAATATGTCAATCAGTTTATTCAGGAATTCCCTTTACGCCGTGCCGAAATCGGACAGGGTACCGTAATCAAACGTGCCTTGCCCAGCCGGCATAAACGCATGATTGGTGCCTGGTGTTTTCTGGATCATGCCGGTCCGGCCAGCTTTCCACAAGGAGATGGCCTAGATGTTGGGCCACATCCCCATATTGGTCTGCAGACTTTTACCTGGATGCTGCAAGGCACCATGATGCACAATGACAGTTTAGGTACTCAGCAGCTGATTCGTCCCAAACAGGTCAATCTGATGACCTCGGGCTATGGCATTTCACATACGGAAGTTTCTCCAGAAAGCGAAACGCATATGCATGCAGCGCAGTTATGGATTGCCTTACCGGATGACAAGATCAATATGGCACCGGCTTTTGAGCATTATCCTGAATTGCCTGTGGTTAATGATCAGGGCATCGAATTTACCGTCTTAGTCGGTGAATATTTAAAAACCGTTTCACCGGTAAAAGTGCATAGTGAACTGCTCGGGGTAGACCTGTATGCAGCAGAAAGTACCAGTGCGCGCTTAGCCCTGAATCCAAAATTTGAATATGGTTTTATGGTACTTGAGGGCACGGCCAGCATTAATGGACATGAACTGACGGAAGATAACATGCTGATCCTTGAACCGGGATTAGAGCAGGTTAATGCTGATATTCATGCCGGGAGCCGTGTGCTACTCATTGGTGGTGAACCATTTGAAAGCCCGATTTTACTGTGGTGGAATTTGGTCGGACGTACCACCGAGGAACTTAAAATTGCGCGGCAAGAATGGATTGAAGGCCATGAACGCTTCGGTTCGATTCCGGCCTATGATGGACCACGTTTAGAAGCTCCCGCATTTCCAGACCGGATGCGTGCTTCCAGATAAATGATCAGAATTGCAGGGGTGGATGGAACCCTGTCGGATTTGAACTGAAAATGGCAAATCTGCAACCTATGGAACAGATCATTACAGTCATCAAAAATTGCGCTACATTCCGCTGCTTTTTGCTATGCTCAGCAAGCAAGAACAATAAAATCATGAGACTAATATGCGTGTTTTACATCATCTCGAACAATCACGATCGTTTCGTAT
The DNA here is from genome assembly GCF_013416975.1 of Acinetobacter sp. YH18001. NCBI lineage: Bacteria > Pseudomonadati > Pseudomonadota > Gammaproteobacteria > Moraxellales > Moraxellaceae > Acinetobacter > Acinetobacter sp. YH18001. Next base: position 45,241 of record NZ_VPEU01000016.1, read on the forward strand.
TCTCTGGGCCATGGAAGAGTTAGGACTGGATTATGAAGTGCAATATTATCAGCGCCAGCCTAATCTTTCCGCGCCACCCGCTTTAAAACAGATCCATCCCTTGGGTAAGGCACCAATTCTGACCGATCAGGAGCAGGTACTGGCGGAATCTGCGGCGATCCTGGAGTATTTACAGGAAAGCTATGATGAACAGCAGCAGTTTCGCCCAAAAGATCCTGCCGATAAGGCCCAGTACCGTTACTGGATGCATTATGCAGAAGGTTCATTAATGCCACTGCTGGTGATGCAACTGGTGATGACCACTGTACCGAAACATACCCCTTTGCTGATTCGGCCTGTGGCCAAGAAAATATGTGATGGGGTGAAAAAACAGTTTGTACAAAGCCGCTTAAAAGATCATATCCAGTTTCTGGAACGTTATTTGAGTGAGCATGATTATTTTGCCGGACATTTCAGTTTTGCCGATATTCAGATGAGTTTTCCTTTGGAAGCCATGCAAAGCCGGACTGGCCAAAGTTATCCAGCGATTCAGGCTTATCTGAAACGGGTATCGCAACGTGCAGCCTATGCGCGTGCACTGGCCAAAGAAAAACAGATAGCATCCTGAAAAAAAAGCTGCCGATGGCAGCTTTTTTAATGGGGGATATCAGTCTGGAAAGCTAAGGCGCTCTTTAGGGAAAATTACCTTAAAAGTGGAACCCTGGTTTTCCTTGGATTCAATTTCGAGATGTGCCTGATGTTGCATCAGGACATGCTTAACAATTGCCAATCCTAAACCGGTGCCACCGGTGCGCCGGCTACGGTCTGAATCGATCCGGTAAAAACGTTCGGTCAGACGTGGCAAGTGTTTGGGATCAATTCCGATGCCGTTATCTTCCACTACAAAATAGGCAGATTCACCATCATCATGCCACCCCATGGTAATGATTCCACCTTTAGGCGTATATTTAATCGCATTGGTGATCAGGTTGCTAAAGGCGCTGGCCAGTTCCATATCTGAACCGATCAGATCGCAATGACTGTCAATGTCCAGATTCAGGGTATGCCCATAGTCGATATTATAGGCCTGTGCATCATCAAATAGCTGATTCATCAGACTTGGCATTTCGATGATCTGGTTTTTGGCAATATTCTTGTCATTTTCCAGACGTGACAGCAGTAGCAGGTCATTCACCAGCGCGTTCATGCGTCGGGTCTGCGACTGCATCTGATCAAAGGCGCGTTTCCAGCGCGGATTGATATCTTCCTGGTCGGTAAAGGTTTCAATATAGCCACTGAGTACGGTTAAAGGCGTGCGCAGCTCATGCGAAATATTATCGACAAAATCTTTACGCATCTGTTCCAGATTGTGCATCCGGGTCACATCATAGGCGACCAGTACCCGGCTTTCACCGCCGAAACGGGTCATTTTGACCTGGACATAATGATCTTCGAACAGCGAAGATCGCATTTTCAGGCCATCTGGTGACTCATCAATATGATGATAATATTCAATAAAACTCGGTTGGCGCAGCAAAGTTAAAATATTACGGCGACGGTCATCACTGGAAATTCCGAGCAGACGTTCGGCGGCTGGATTCCACCATTCAATCTGCTGGTTTTCATCAATTAAAACCACTGCTTCTTGCAAGGCCACCAGTGAAGACTGCGCTCGATCGATCAGTTCCACCATTTCTGCCTGCACAATCCGTTCCTGCCGCTGAGCGCGATAAACATTGAATAACAGTGCGCCCCAAATCCCGCCGATATTCGGCGGAACATCATAAGGGCGATTAGAAATCCATTCATTGACCAGATATAAAGAGCGCATCTGGGTGCTAAAGAACGCCACAAAGGCAATGACGATACAAATCCAGAAATACCCAATCCCAAAACCGATAAGGCTGGCGATGATCAGGAAAAAAGCCAGTAAGCGTAAATCCTGTTTGGCAAAATCCCATAAACTGCTGTAACGGATTCTTTTGTGCTCACGTGCCAGTTCGGGGACAGGGTAGGGTTCATACATAAAACAAGATTTACCTTAAAAGACGTTAACCTAAAGCCACATCTGCACGGGTTGAAAAACGGTAACCGGTTCCACGTACGGTTTGTACATAGCGGTTTGCGCCATAAGGTTCCAGCACTTTGCGCAAACGGCGTATATGGACGTCAATAGTACGGTCTTCAATATAGACGTTGCCGCCCCAAACCTGATCCAGTAATTGCGCACGGGTATAGGCACGTTCCGGATGGGTCATAAAAAACGCCAATAGACGGTATTCAGTGGGTCCCATTTCCAGAATTTTATCGCCAAAATTAACCCGCTGACTGACCGGATCCAGAATCAGGCCATTGGCATCAATGGTTTTTTCACCGCTGAGTGCATTGGCACGGCGCAGGACAGCTTTAATGCGTGACACCAGTTCCCGGGTCGAGAACGGCTTGGTCATGTAATCATCGGCACCGGCATCCAGACCTTGTACTTTGTGGTCTTCTTCACCGCGTGCGGTCAGCATGATCACCGGAATTTCTGACAGGCTTTCATCACGTTTCAGACGACGACATAGATCTACACCGCTGATCCCGCCCGGCATCATCCAGTCCAGCAAAATCAGTGCCGGACGTTGATCCACAATCATCTGATGCGCCTGCTTGGCATCTTCGGCCTGTAAGCATTGAAAACCGGCCATATCCAGAGAGGTATGGATCATTTCCCGAATCGGGAGTTCGTCATCGACGATTAATATGTAGTCATCTTTCACAACGCAATACCCTATTTCATGTAAACGGTGAACCGTTTTATATTTATGACAGGCTTATTACAAAGACTAATTATGACAGTATCATTGCAGAAAGGGAAAAACTGCTGAAATTCGCAAAGATTTGTGACAATTTTAGTAAAGAAACTTGTTAAAAAATCATAAATTAATTTTACTTTTATCGGTGCTTCAGCAGAAATTAGCAACCTGTTTTAGAATGCAGAAAATCTGATTAAACCTTCGATTTAACAGCTATTTTTTGTCGGAAAATGACTCCAATAATGCCAAAAATACCACACTGCATGATGATAAAACTTCCTCAAGTGACTGCTTGAATCCACTCATGACCCAGCGAATGGCAATTTGGGTGACATAGCCATTTAAACCGGTCGACACCAGTGAAATTTCCTGCTCACTACGATTTAACTGCGGCATCATTAACATGACAAAGGCATGAATCATGCGGTCGAAGCGCGACATGGTTTCATGAATGGTGGCCTGATTATGCAACTCCTGCACCAGCATGGCATCAATATAAATGATCCGTGCCATACGCGGATTGTCACGCAAGGTGCTCAGCAAGGCGGTTAGCCCCGCTTCAATCATTTTTTTCGGATCAGTGGATGCCTGCATCATGGCCTGCATGACATTCTGTTGCAGTTCATCAATCAGTTTTAAAAAGATGGTCTGAAACAGGTGCTCACTTTTTTTAAAAGATTCATAAAAATAACGTTCAGTCAGTTTGGCTTCATTGCAGATATCTTTCACGGTTACTGAAAAAAAGCCATGGCTGCCATAAGCTTCAATGCCGGCTTCAATCAGCTTTTCACGACGTACCTGCTGTCGCTCAGCCATCGACAGGCCTTTAAACTGACGTTCCTTGCTTTTGGGTGGTCGTGATGGTGCTGCTGCATTGATTGAATCGGTCATAAGGCCTGGCTACTCATCTGCATGAAGATTTTGAATATCTTAGCAATAAATCACGCTTTGACCTATGTCGAAATTCAGCAGAGAAATTTGGCCGCTAAGGACATCGGATAATTATTGACAATATATATTGTCAAAATTATATTGAGGGTCTGTGCTAACTCCTGAAACAACAGAACAAGATCCTGCTGTCATGGAAGAGCAGTTATTTACATAAGGAAATTCAATGAAAAATTTTAAGAATAAAGTCGCTGCCATTACCGGTGCCGGTTCAGGGATCGGTCAGCAACTGGCAGTTTTGCTGGCACAGCAAGGCTGTCATCTGGCACTAAGTGATATTAATGAACAAGGACTGGCACAAACGGTTGAATTGTTGCAGGGCAGTGATGTTCGGGTGACGATTCAAAAAGTTAACGTGGCCAAGCTACAAGAGGTACGCAGCTGGGCAGCACAGGTGGAGCAGGATCATGGCAGTGTCAACATGATCTTTAACAATGCCGGCGTGGCACTTGGCTGCACCGTAGAAGGTGCGAGCTATGAAGATCTGGAATGGATCGTCGACATTAATTTCTGGGGCGTGGTGTATGGCACCAAAGAATTTTTGCCTTTAATCAAGAAAACCGGCGATGGTCATGTGATTAATATTTCCAGTCTGTTTGGTTTAACCGCGCAGCCGACCCAGTCGGCATATAACGCGACCAAGTTTGCAGTGCGTGGTTTTACCGAATCCTTGCGTCAGGAACTGGATCTGCAAAATTGTGGTGTGAGTGCACTTTGTGTACATCCGGGGGGAATTCGTACCAATATTGCCAATGCTGCGAAAATGAATGACAGTATGCTGACCTTGGGCATGAATCCGGAAAAAGCCGCCCGTAATTTTAATAAACTGCTGCGTTGCCCGCCAGTAGAAGCCGCTCGTCAGATTCTGGAGGCGGTACAGAAAGACAAACGCCGTTTATTAATTGGTAACGATGCCAAAGCAGTTGATTTGATTCAACGGATCTTACCAAGCGGCTATCAGCATGTCACTGCACTGGCAAGCCAATTCGGCAAAAAGAAGAAAAAATCTGCTTAAATCATTGGATATTAAACCCGCAAAAGCGGGTTTTTAATCTTTTATTGTAGATCAGGAGTGAGTTGCTGTAAGGCTGTAGGCATGTAAAATAATGAAGCTAAACCAATATTTTAATGGTTTTTTTCTTCCAGACCAACTGATAATACAGTCCCTGCAAAATACACATGCTGACAAAGGCCAATGCATAGGCATACCAGATCCCTTCCAGCCCCCACCACCGGCTAAACAGATAAGCGGCAGGAACTTCAATACAGAGAATTGCAAAAATATTGATCAGCATCGGTGCAGTTACCGTACCACTTGAACGCATAATTGACGCAAAAATGGCGCTGGCACCAAAGAATAAAATAGACCAAAGCACAATGAATAAAAGTTGCTGACCCAGCACCACGACCTGAGGATCAGTAATAAACAGTGCCATTAAATATTTTGAGAACAGATAGGCCAAACCCACCAAACCGCCAGTAAACAGAATATTCATACTGAGTGCAGTCCGTGTGACTTTATTCAGCAAATCGGATTTTCCTGCACCAATCGCTTGTGCACCAAACACAGAAGCTGCAATCGCAATCGACAGAGCAGGAAACTGGATATAATTTAACACCTGGTTGACCGCACCATAGGCAGCCGTTGCTTCTGCGCCATAGCGGTTGACCAAGCCGACAATCACCAGACCGGCGACAGAAGTCGTGATCATCTGTATTCCAGTCGGAACGCCCAGACTTAAAATAATTTTGCTTAATTTAGGCTGATGGCGGATATGTTTTAATAATGCCCAGTCGAGCCTGAGCGGATGTTGTTTATAATTTAAATACAGGACTAGAAACAACAATACGGCCAGATTACCCAAAATGGTGGCAATTGCCGGCGAGATAATGCCCATTTGGGGAAAGCCAAAATATCCGGCAATTAATATCGGGGTGACTACCAAGCCCACGCCAATGGTGAGTGCGGAAGCAAACAGCGGTGTGGTGCTGTCGCCTACACCGCGCAAGATAGAGGTATAAATAATATAAATAAAAATTAGGGGACTACCTGCCAGCATCCATTGCACATAGGGCAAGGATAAATGCATCACCTCCGGATCTGTACCGAGCGCCAAGAGGATATTTTCGGCAAAAATCACGCCAAACAGCGCGATCAAGCTTCCGCCAATCAAGGTCATAAATAAAGTTGAACCGACCACACAGCGCACTTTTTCGATATTTTTTGCGCCCCAGGCCTGTCCAATGAGTACAGTAGAACCGGCAGATAAGCCAATGACAAAAGCCATCAAACAAAACAGGATCGGGAAAAATACCGCAACCGCAGCAATGGCATTGACTCCCAGCATTTGCCCGACAAAAACCGTATTAATCGTGCCTGAAAGGCTTTGCAGGATATTGGTTGCAATTAATGGCAACAGAAATACCAGAAAGGCCTTCCATAAATTCTGTTGTTGGATCAGTGATTGCTGTACCATGCCCTATCCTGTTATTGATTTTTCATCTATTTAATTATGTTGCTATTATTGAATAAAGCAGGAATAAAGGCCTTAGCTTTTAAGTAACTAAGGCATTTATTTTATAAGAATTTTAGTTAAAATTTGAATTAAACCTTTGAAAGAATTTGACCTGCCTGAATCAGGGTCTGTTCTTTTTTTGCAAAACAGAACCTGAGCAGGCGTAAATCGGCAGGCGCTTGCTGGTAGAACACAGAGACTGGAATTGCCACGATCCCGTGTTGCTCTGCCAGAAAATGACACATCTCTACATCATTTAAATCAGGCCGGATAGCCGAATAATCGAGATTCTGGAAATAAGTTCCTTGAGAGGGCGTCCATTTAAAACGTGATGTTTCTATTGATGAATTAAATAGATCACGTTTGTTTTGATAGAACCGGGAAAGTTCGCGTATATGTTCAGGATGCTGTTGCATGTATTCCGCCAAAGCCACCTGAATCGGAGTCACGCCACAGAAGCTGGCAAACTGATAAATCTGTCTGAACATTTTCATGAGTGGCGGTGCCGCAATACAAAAACCGGTTTTCCAGCCGGTGACATGAAAGGTTTTACCAAAAGAACCAATCACGAAGCTACGCTCGCGCAGTTCAGGAAATGACCAGGCTGAATGGTGCTGAACGCCGTCGAAAACCAGATGTTCATAGACTTCATCGGATAACACCACAATATTGCGCTCACGGATCAGCTCAATCAGATGTTGCCAGTCTGCTCTGGACCAGACACTACCGCTGGGGTTGTGAGGAGTGTTGACCACAATCATGCGGGTACGCTTATTGATGGCATCTTTCACCTGATTCCAGTCCACAGAAAACTCTGGATGCTGTAATGCAATATGTACAGGCGTTGCACCAGCCAGCTGTACTGCAGGTGCATAACTGTCATAGCTCGGATCGAAAATAATCACTTCATCACCCGCACGAACTGTGGCCTGAATCGCACAAAAAATCGCAATTGTGGCGCCGGAAGTAATCGTGATCTCTTCTAGCGGGTCAATGCTCAGCTGATCGCGCTGTCGATACAGATCGGCCACCAGCCCACGCAATATCGGCAAGCCATCTCCAGGTGCATACTGGTTAAATCCGTTATGACTGGCTCGGCTCAAAGCCTCAATCAATGCCGGTGGCGCAGGAAAGTCTGGAAATCCCTGTGAAAGGTTCAATGCGCCGAGTTTTTGTGCCAGGGTCGACATGGTGCTAAAAATCGTGATGCCTAGATCAGGCAGTTTAGAGGGGAATTCCAGCATGTCCTTGGCCTTGAAAATAAGATTGAATCCAGTGTAGCAGCAAGTTCTACTCTGGATAATCAGAAAATTCTGAAATATTTGGCATTATTTTTACTTCTATTTTTCAGAGATTTATTGAATAGGTGCAATTGAATTACTGAAAATCAAATGCCTAATTATGTGAAATGCACACTGAGCTGGACGAAATGGACAACTTTTCCTAGAATTTGCTCCACAATAATAATGCTTAAAACTATAACTATAAAATGCCAAAACATATTCATCTGCTACTGGAGCAACTTGGGCTGAACCGGCAGCATCGTGTGCTGCATCTGCAGTTTTCACATCTGCCCTTAAATCATCAGGTCTTGATTCAGCGGATTGATGGCCAGCATCAGATTAATCAGGGTCTGCAGGCAGAACTGATCTGCCTTTCTACGCAGGCCAATCTTGCTTTAAAGCAATTTATAGGCTGTCAGGTGGCAGTAGATCAGGTAACAGATCGTGGCGAACTTTTTCGAACCAGTGGCATTATTACCGCAGCCAGTCAGGGACACAGCGACGGTGCCTTGAGCTTGTATAAATTAACTATGCAGGATGCTACTGAACTCTGGCACAAACGCCGTAATAGTCGGGTGTTTATGAATAAGAGCGTGCGCAAAATCAGTGAAATATTATTTAGTGAATGGCAAAGCAGAAGTGCATTATTTGCAGCCAGTCTTAGTCTGGACTTGACCGGATTAAATCGGGATTACGATGTACGCCCTTTTGTGATGCAGTCCAATGAGTCGGATTATGATTTTTTAACACGTTTATGGCGTAGTGAAGGAATAAACTGGCTGGTTGATGAAAAGCACTCCATTGTTCCGGTGTCCGCTACTGAGATTCAGCCGCAGATCCTGCGTTTAATCGATCATTCTCAAGCCTTTTCAGCTTTAAAACGCCGTTCAATCCGCTTCCATCGCAGTCATGCCACCGAGCAGTTTGATACGCTGACCAGTCTGATTGCCGTACGTCAGCTTAATTCCAACAGTACCCATACCCAGCGCTGGCAAGCGCAGCACCTTGCGCAGGATCAAAGCCAGTCCTTATTAAATACTCATCAGCAAAGTAGCGTGCAGGATACGGCCAGTCTGAATCTTGAGGATGCCTGGAACATTAGTCCGGCCTGGACAGGTGATTTGAATGCCGAGGATCAGGTGACGGCATCTGGTACGGCACAACTGGAACGACTGAATCAGCAGCTCAATCATTATCATGCGCTGCAATCCAAATATTTTAAAGCCAGCAGCAGTGTACGTGATGCTCAGGTCGGGTATTGGTTTGAATTAAAACAGCATGCTGAAATTGATCAGCATCCCGTGCATGAGCGTGAATTTTTGATTTTGGGTAAACGCTTCTATAACCAGAATAATTTACCTAAAGATATTTTATTGCAGCTAGACAGCTTGCTCGGCCAAAGTGATTGGCAAATTTCGGAGGAAGAACGGCAGGGCAATCAGCTGTATATCGTCCGTCGTGACATTCTGGTCGTACCTGAATATCAGCCTTTTGTGCATCGCCCCGTTGCATATCCGCAGCGAGCTCGAGTGGTCGGGCCTGAAGGTGAAACAATCCATGTCGATGCTTGGGGAAGAGTGAAAGTTCGTTTTCTATTTACCCGAAGTGATGACCATCAACATGATGCCGGTGCAGGCAGCAATGACAATGATAGCGATTCGGCCTGGATTGATGTATTAACCCCTTGGGCTGGTGAAGGTTATGGAGTCAGATTGCATCCACGAGTTGGTGAAATGGTGGTGATTGATTTTTTTGAAGGCGATATCGATCGGCCCTTTGTTATGGGACGGATTCACGAAGCAGAACGACATCCAGTGATGTTTGATGCGAAGGGACAATTACCAGCCACCAGAAAACTCAGTGGGATCCGTTCCCAAGAAGTGGATGGCGAGGGTTTCAACCAGCTGCGTTTTGATGATACGACGGATCAGATTAGTGCGCAGTTACACAGTAGTCATGGTGCTAGCCAATTGAATTTAGGAAATCTCAGTCATCCTAAAGAAACCGAATCGAGTGAAGGTCGTGGGGAAGGGTTTGAACTAAGGACAGATCAGTGGGGGGTGGTACGAGCAGGGCAAGGCTTACTGATTTCGACCTATTCGCAAGATACAGCAGCAGGTAATCACCTGGATGCTAAGCCTGCCAAGAACCAGATGGAATCAAATCTGAATAACACCAAAGTTCTGAGTGACATGGCAGAAGCTCAGCAAACTGATCCGCTTGAGCTTTTTAATAGCTTAAAACAATTTCTGAATCAACTTGAAACTGAAGATGCGAACAAAGCCACTGCATTTAAACAGGCTGTTATGGTATTAACGGCACCACATTCGATTGTGCTGAGTACAAATGAAAATATTCATTTATCTGCAGACCAGCAGATAAATTACAGTGCAGGGGAAAATATCCATCTATCGACTCAACAGTCTCTGATTGCACATGCGCAGCACAAGATCAGCCTATTTGCTGCCCAGAACGGAGCACGCTTATACGCAGGCAAAGGTAAAATTGAAATACAGGCCCAAGATGATGCCATCGAAGCAATTGCACGGAAGGTGATTAAGTTGATTTCAACTGAAGACAAGATTGAGATCACCAGTCCGAAAGAGATCCTGCTAACCGCGGGAGGGTCTCAAATAAAGATTAATAGCAGTGGAGTGTGTGTCACAACTGGTGGGAAATTTGAGTGTAAGGCGGGGCAGCATTTGTTTGAAGGTGGAGCAAGGGTAAACTCTCAGCTTCCAAAAATGCCGAAGAATGGTACATTTAGTAGAAGATTTGATTTTAGTGATATCTTTAATCTAGAAAATTTAAAAGATCAGATTAAGTTTAAAATAATAAATAAAACAAAGAATTTTGAATATATTGGAGTATTAGATGAAATGGCTAGAACACCAAGAATATTTAGTGATTCATCAGATAATATAGAAATTCAATTTATTGGTAATATTGATGATAAAAGTATTATGTCTATCAAGGAGTTAAACGAGGATATTTACAATTATGACACGGGTGACTCAGTGGATGATGGAATCAATATTCATAGTGAAGAAAAGTCGGATGATGAATATAAGGATAATTTAAAAGATGATTTTAATAAGTTTGGAGCTTAGAAAGTATGAAGAAAGATATTGCTTTACTTTTACTTGTGTTTATTTCAGTGCAAGCCTTTGCTAAAGAAAATGTTTGTGAAAAAATATGGAATAATCGGCAGGATAATATAGAAGTTATAAAAATAGAAAAAAATAATATCCCATGTACTCAAATTTGGGAAGATGTGAATAAGTTGGAAATTTTAAAATTGATTGGTTTAAATCCTAAAGATAATCAATGGATGTCAACAGGTGAATGTCAGGTTGTAGAAGTTGATAAAAATAAATATCAAGTTTATTATGCTTATTTAAAAAATGATCACAGTGATATAAGAATCATCAATGATATTAAGGGTAATTATTTTTCATATTTTAGAAATTTAGGTCATTATGATGTATTTGAAGATAAATTTTTCCCAACAGAAAAAGCAAATAAAAATGGTGTAGAGTTAAGTTGCCCGGGTTTAGGTGATTTTGAAAAGTTAAAATCTATTTTAAATTCATATATAAGTAGTAAAAAAATTGATATTAATAAATTTAGTTTTGAGGACTTAAATAAATGAGGAGTGGTAAGTTAATAAATAGAAAAAGTTATCCATTAACACGATATGGATTTATATGTGCTGTTTCAAGAAAAGAATCTTCGTCAGATTTAAGTTTATCTTTAAATGAACCTTTAAATATTAATGCAAGTAAAATAAAAAACTCTCTAGGCTATATTGGTCTTTTCCAGTTTGGTGAAGCCGCACTTATTGATCTTGGATATTATAAGCATTGGAATGCTAATTCTGATAAAACTAAAGCAAATGATTGGACAGGGAACTGGGTTGGAAAGAATGGTATAAATTCTCTATCAGATTTTTTGAAATCCCCCTCTAAACAAATTCAAATTATTGGACAATGGATAGACTTTCTTTGTGAAAGATTAAGGAACAGAAATTTCAATGAATATTATGGAAAAATAATTAACGGCATTGAAATTACTGAATCTGGTGCTATTGCAGGTGCTCATTTAGTTGGGGATGGTGGATTAGGTTCTTTTTTAGGTGTGCCAGGTTTTAAAGGGAATTATAAAGAGTCAGATGGAAATAATGTTCATATTAGTAAATATATTGATCTGTTTAACTATTACGATCTAGAAAGTTGTTGTGATAGGAAAATATATATATTATTAAGAAATCAAATAGGACAGATAGTAAAAAATAAAAAACTAACTATTCAATCTGAATATAATGGTAAGTTCGAACAATCTAAATTCACTGTAGATACAGAATCGGATGAAGTACCAACAGTTGTTGTACCATTTTTTAGGTTCACAACAACATTACCTGTTAGCCACTGTCCAAGATTAGCTATACTCGTGTTATCCCCTAATAATAAGTTAAAGTTAATGGCCTGAACAC
>NZ_VPEU01000017.1:0-57023 GCF_013416975.1 Acinetobacter sp. YH18001
CATGATGAGTGCCAGATTGGACATTTGAAATACCTGATACAAAGAAAAATACAAAGAAAAGCGCTGACATTAGAAAGCAAAATTCGCTGAATGAAAAGCAGGAATGCGCTGATCGGATCCATTTAAATAACGCGATTCCAGATGGCTTGAATGAAGTCTTTAGGTTGAAAGCACTCATCAAGCACTGAATGTTTTTTTTGAGCTTAAAACACAGTTTTTTTACCAGCATGCGCATCTGTTTGAAAATTGTCTGCAATTTTACAACAGACTGAGTATCGGAATAGAAAAGGTGTTGCTTTTATAAATCTCTCATTTGTTGAATATGATCGTGATGATGATATTCATAAGTTTGAAAGAGATGATAAATCGGTTTGTTTTTCTAAAGGTGATAGATCAAATCAGGATATTTCCAGATGAACATCTAATGAGCGAGCTAGAAATCTAGCGCACTCCATAACTTTTAGAAAAATAAAAAATTCAAAATCATCTTGGGCAAAAAATTATGGATTTTACTTTTAACGCATTTTATACCTTGATTGCCGCAGTCATTGTTTTGTTACTCGGCCGATTCCTGGTTAATAAAATCGATTTTTTAAAGCGCTACAATATTCCTGAGCCGGTTGCAGGCGGTTTGGTTGCTGCGATTATCTCATTACTGGTGCATTCACTGTGGGGATACAGCATCACCACCAGTTCAGAGCTACAAACCAGTTTTATGCTGATCTTCTTTGCCTCGATCGGTCTGAGTGCCAACTTTTCCAAGTTGCGTGAAGGCGGTGTCGGTCTGGTAATTTTCCTGTTTGCTGTTTCGGCTTTCATTATTTTGCAAAATGCGGTCGGCATAAGTCTGGCCACATTACTGGGTATTGACCCCTTGATTGGCCTGATTGCAGGCTCAGTTACCTTAACCGGTGGTCATGGTACCGCGGGGGCATGGGGGGAAATTTTTGAAGTTGAACATGGTATTCAAGGTGCGCTGGCACTAGGTATGGCCAGTGCGACTTTTGGATTGATTATCGGCGGTATTATTGGCGGACCTTTGGCCAAGTTGCTGATCAACCGTTATAACCTGGCGACTGCACGTACCGATCAGCAGATCGAAAAGCGTGACAATACGCCAATGGACAGCACCACCAGCGAATATGTACCGTTTGAATATCCGCATCAGGTGCGTTTAATTACCGCTGATAATGCAATCACGACCTTGGGCCTGTTTGCAGGCTGTTTGGCTTTTGCAGAGTTTATGACGGGTTTCAGTAAAGGTACAGCATTTGAACTGCCAACATTCGTGTGGGCATTGGCGGGTGGTGTCATCCTGCGTAATGTACTGGAAGGTATTTTCAAAGTTCAGATTTTCGATCGTGCGATTGATGTGTTCGGTAATGCTTCATTGTCGCTGTACTTGGCGATGGCATTGTTGTCATTGAAATTATGGCAATTGGCTGACCTTGCAGGACCACTGATGGTAATTCTGGGTGCACAGACTATCACCATGGCTTTGTATGCCGGTTTTGTAACTTTCCGCCTGATGGGCAAGAACTATGATGCTGCGGTACTTGCAGCGGGTCACTGTGGTTTTGGTATGGGTGCAACACCGACAGCGGTTGCCAATATGCAGGCGATTACCAATATGTATGGTGCATCACATAAGGCCTTCCTGATCGTTCCATTATGTGGCGCGTTCTTTGTTGACCTAATCAATGCCACTGTTATTCAAATGATCTTGAAGTTCTTTGTATAATTTAGACCTGATACGATGAGTCATAAGCTCATAAGGATGTGACATGAATGATCAGTTAAATGAAACATTGCTTGGCTGGATTAATGCCGTGAATGGTCCTTTGTGGGACTTTCTGGTGGTGTTTCTGGTCGCAGTTGGTATTTTCTATACAATCATGACGGGTGCAGTACAAATTCGTTTGTTCTGGCACAGCATGAAAGTCATGAAAGGCAGCCGTGGCAAGGTTCAGGATGCGCACGGCATTACCCCGTTTCAGGCCTTTGTGACTGGTCTTGCAAGCCGGGTCGGGGTGGGTAATGTCGCCGGTGTGGCCATTGCCATTGCGATTGGCGGACCGGGCGCGGTGTTCTGGATGTGGGTTACTGCATTTCTGGGTATGAGCTCTGCTTTGGTGGAATCCTCATTGGCGCAATTGTTTAAGGTGCGCGATCATAAAAACCAGCAATTCCGTGGTGGCCCCGCGTATTACATTACTCAGGGTCTAAAACAGAAATGGCTCGGGATTGTCTTTGCAATTGCATTGATCACGACCTATGGTTTTGTGTTTAATGCGGTTCAGGCCAATGCCATTACCGGTGCAACATCACACGCATGGGGCTGGGATCAGGCCAATATCATTTTGCCTTTAGGCGGATTGGATTTTGAAGTTTCCTGGATTGGGCTAGTCTTAGTATTGATTACAGCTACAATCATTTTTGGCGGTATTAAACGTATCGCCAAAGTGGCAGAAAAGGTAGTGCCCTTTATGGCGCTACTGTATCTGGCGGTGGCTTTATATATTGCGGTTATCAATTACGATCTGCTCCCATCCATCTTCCAGCTTATTTTCAGTAAAGCCTTTGAATTTGAAGCCGCTGCTGGTGGTTTCTTTGGTGCCATGGTGTCTATGGCCATGATGATGGGGATCAAGCGTGGTCTGTTCTCTAACGAGGCAGGGATGGGTTCGGCACCGAATGCTGCTGCAGCCTCGGATGTCAAACATCCAGTCAACCAGGGTCTGGTACAGATGCTCGGAGTATTTGTAGATACCTTTGTGGTGTGTTCATGTACCGCGATTATTATTCTGGTTTCGGGTCTGTATGAAAATGCAGGCTTTGAAGGCGTGACCTTGACCCAGATGGCACTCGAAAGCCAGATTGGTGCCTGGGGTGATGACTTCCTGGCTTTGATTCTGTTCCTGTTTGCCTATTCTTCGATTATTGGTAACTATGCCTATGCCGAAGGAAACGTCCAGTTCATCAATAACAATAGCCGGGTTATGTTGATTTTCCGTTTATTTGTATTGGTGATGGTGTATTTCGGTTCCATCGCCAGCGTGCCATTGATCTGGAATATGGCGGATCTGTTTATGGGCATCATGGCAAGTATTAACTTGATTGCGATCCTGTTGCTGATGCCATTCCTGCTGATGCTACTCAAAGACTATACCGGTCAGTTGAAGCGCGGTGTGAAAGAGCCTGAATTTAAACTGGATAACCATCCTAAATTTAAAGACAAGGTTAAATCAGATATCTGGTAAGACTTGAAATAAAAAGCCCCGATCATTCGGGGCTTTTTTGTGCCAATGTTTTATTTAGAAGAAATTTAAATAACTTTGATAAAGCACGAAGCCGAAAATCAGGCTGAACCAGACCGGTAATTTTGAACGTAGCAGGGCAATCATCACCGCGACAAAGACCAGGTCGGAGCCATAACTAAAATAGCGTTGTGAAAGATCCAGCAATAAATACAGTAACAGACCCACCACCGCAGCATTGATGCCCATCACCGCTTGATGAATATGGCGCTGCTGCATCAACCATGACCAGTAGGGCAAGGTGGCAAAGATCAGGAAAAATGAAGGTAAAAAGATTGCACAGGTCGCTAAAACTGCATTCAGCCAGACATAAGGCGTCCAAGGCAGCAAGGCCCCGATATAACTGGCAAAACTGAACAAAGGTCCTGGCATGAGCTGGACAAATGCATAGCCAAGATCAAAAGATTGTGCACTCACCAAACCGGTTGTGACAAAGTCCTGATGCAACAAAGGTAAAATCACATGACCGCCACCAAACACCAGCGAGCCAGTCTGATAGAAATTGGCAAAAAATTGCAGGTCTGATTCACCCCATAATTTCCCCGCTAAGGGGAGTAGAATAAACGGCAAGATAAATGCCAGTAACCAATAGGGTGCAGCGGCAGATCGAATATAAGGCGAGCTGATTGCCGTTTTGTTAATTTCTTTGGGTTTCGAATCTGATTGAGAAAAATGTCCAGCCAAGAGTCCACAGATTGCGCCCAGCATAATCACCAGAATTTGGTTAAAACTCGCTGAAACCACCATCAGTAATACTGCTGAGAGTATTAAGACCGCATATTGCCAGGCCGTTTTACAGAAGCTTCTCAGCATTTGCCAGAATGCCCAAGCGATTACAGAAAATACAATTAGCTGGATGGTATGAAAGCTGTTTGAGTTTAAAATATGAAAATAGCTTTGACCCAATAACGCTACCAAGCCCATCAGAATCATTGAGGGCAGGGTAAAACCCAGCCATGCGATCACGGCACCAGTATAGCCCCGTTGTAGATAACCGATCGAAAGCCCCACCTGACTGCTGCTCGGCCCGGGTAAAAGTTGCGCCAAAGCGACCAGTTGACTGTACTGGGTGTCATTCAGCCATTGCAGTTGGGTCACAAATTTTCGGTGAAAAAACACCAAATGTGCTGCCGGACCGCCAAATGAAATGCAGCCCAGTTGCAGGAAAATCAGAAAAATCCGGTACAGTGAAATGACTGACATAGCATGAAGGGGAAAATGAAGACAAACTACCCGAACTGTATGACAATTTTACGAAATTCTACAGATTATTTAAGCAGGTGTTTATACACTATGCTGCTTTAGTTAATGAGGACATTCTCTACATGCAGAAATATGTGTTGAGTATTGTGGCACTGGGTGCATTCGGCCTGAGTGGTTGTCAAACCACACCGATGACAGTCCAGTCAGCTACCAATCATCTACAACCTGCTGCGCAACGTGGAGAAGCTCAGGCACGTCCGAATCAAATTGATTTTGAAAAGATCAAGCAAACTGAACAGCGTCCGGTCATTGCTCTCGTTTTAGGCAGTGGTGGTGCGCGTGGCTATGCACATATCGGTGCGCTCGAAGTACTGGAACAGGCCGGTATTCGTCCGGATTTTATTGTTGGAACCAGTGCGGGCAGCATCGTCGGATCTATTTATGCAAGTGGTAAACCGGCGATTGAGCTGCGCAATATTGCCTTGAGCATGCGAGCAACCGATGTACGCGATATCAAACTGGATCGAAAAGGTTTTTTTGATGGCAAAAAAGTAGAAGACTATGTCAATTTACAAGTCGATCAAACTCCACTAGAAGCCATGAAAATCCCGATGTTTGTGGTGGCCACAGCACTAAAAGAAGGCAAGAAAGTCGTTTTTAATTACGGCAATACTGGACAGGCAGTACGTGCTTCAGTGTCGATTCCGAGTATGTTTATTCCAACAATAATTGAAGAAAAAGAATATGTCGATGGCGGGCTGGTCAGCCCGGTACCGGTGAATGTGGCACGTGAGCTGGGAGCAGATATTGTGATTGCGGTTGATATTCTGGCACAGCCTATTCATACGGAAACCACCAATGTCTGGGGACTGTTTAACCAGAATATTAATATTATGCAGCAACATCTGGCACAAGAAGAATTAAAGCATGCCGATGTGGTGATCCAGCCCGATTTACGGGAAAAAGGGCATATCTTTGATGTACGTGGCAGGGAATTAACCATGCAGGCCGGCATTGATGCTGCACAGTTAAAACTGATGGATATTTCTCTCGCTTATCAAAAACATAATTATGCTCGCGGCCATCATATTCCGCTCTTTGTGGCTCAGGAACAGCAGCAGCCCTAAAGCATATTT
The DNA here is from genome assembly GCF_013416975.1 of Acinetobacter sp. YH18001. Taxonomy (NCBI): domain Bacteria; kingdom Pseudomonadati; phylum Pseudomonadota; class Gammaproteobacteria; order Moraxellales; family Moraxellaceae; genus Acinetobacter; species Acinetobacter sp. YH18001. The sequence continues at coordinate 5,657 of NZ_VPEU01000017.1, forward strand.
CGGTTAAATTTTCTTGTTCATCTTTTATGAGATCGAATCAGGTAGGCAAAGCTATTGCATCCCTATGCTTTCCAGATTCTGATCTTAACGCTGGCTGATCGTTATAAAAGATTAAATCATTGTTTCTGCATATGAATTGGCCAGAATTTTCAGGAGAGATAAGCTTTATTTTGACTGTAAATTATTGAATTATAATTTATATTCTTTTTAGAAATGAGTGTTGCTTTTCTAAGTCACAATTTTAATATTATTATTCCTATACTTAAGTTGATCAAATATTTAAATATTGTTCATGACAGAATGTGCTTTGAAATATTACTGAATAGATGTAACTACAATGAATCAGATTAAAATTGGACATCAGGTCAAGTTGGCACAATTTGAACACTATATTTTTACAGTGACAGCTGCACATCCGGATGGTTCTTTCACGGTCACTACCACACTGGATGGTCAGCAAATTCTCAGCTATGAAAATGTCGCCCAGGAAATGTTAAGACCACTCATGCGCTAAATCAGTAATGATTTATCCAGCGTCTTGAATTATTTTTTGCAAAATGAGAGCGGCCCGAAAAAAACTTGAGCTGGGTAAGCAGATGCTTTGGATCAATAAGTGTTTATTTGTTTGGAACTTAGCTTCTTGCTGAGCCTTGAGATCTGTTAAATATATTTTTTTCTGTATGAGTGCAGTTTCTATATCAATAATTATGATGCTTCATTTGCCGAATTGAACATTTTATTCATGTTAAAAACGCTATAATAATAAGCGATAACCTTGTCATTCAAAGAGTTCAAAGAAAACGATGGCCCCTTTAGATCAAATTGCAGCAGTGTCAGATGACCAGTCAGAGTTAACGATGTCAGTTCTCATGACGCCAGATATGGCAAATTTTTCAGGAAATGTTCATGGTGGAACCATTCTGAAATTACTGGATCAGGTGGCGTATGCATGTGCGAGTCGCTATTCGGGCAGTTATGTCGTGACCTTATCGGTAGACAAGGTGAACTTTAAGGAACCAATTCATGTGGGTGAGCTGGTAACTTTCTTGGCCAGTGTCAACCATGTTGGTCGCACCTCGATGGAAATCGGGATTCGTGTAGAAGCGCAGAATATTCAAAAAAGAACGGTACGCCATACCAATAGCTGTTATTTCACTATGGTGGCCGTAGATGAAAATGGCAAACCGAAACAGATTCCGGCTTTGAACTTGGACAATGACTGGAAACGTTGCCGTTTTGAAGCAGCCGAACAGCGTAAAGTCGCGCGTTTGCAAGAGAATCATCATCCTTCATGCAGTATTTATAAAAAGACTGCACAGAGTTAAGCGGTGATTTAAAAACATCTTCATAAGAGTAATGCCAGTCAGTTAACCAATTGACTGGCATTTTCTTTTTTAAATTGAGGATTATATGTGATAGGTGGAAAAGTCATCCGCAACTGTTTGAGGCATGAGGTGTATTGCACCGCAAGATTAAAAAAATGATGGTCTCCATGACAAATTGACGAGTCGAGGGTGGCTGACGAGTTTTGCGGTGAGGAATATGACTGCAAGATGCCTTCCTTGCGAAGTTCCGCTGCTCATTTGAATGAAACCAAAGTAACAAATGATATTGAAAATATTTGATTTAAAACCTTCAGACTCCATCATGAACGACTAAGCAGTTAAAGCGTCTATTTTTAAATTCTTTAACTGATCAGCATTACTTTATAAGAGAGTCTTTTTTGCCTTAATTTCAGTTTATGTCTGGAGCTTTATCGTTTTTTGCTCTAATATAAAACGATACGTATCGTATCGATTGTGTTTGAAGATAAGTAGACTTTATGAATCATGACGAAAAAAGCTCACGACGACAGCAATGTATCTTGCAGGCGGTTGCCGATGCATTGGCAGAGGGAGAGTATCATCGACTGACTATTGAGGCTGTTGCAGCACGAGCTGGGGTGGGAAAATCTACGATTTATCGCTGGTGGAAGCATAAATCAGAGCTGGTGCTAGATACCTTCAAACAGCATACGGTCTCAGTCTTTGAGCCTGATCCTGCAAATGACCTGAAAAGTAATCTGATTCGACAGCTAAGCTTGTTGTCTCAGGCGCTCAACCATCCGATTGGTCGGGCTTTACTGGTGGTAATCGCCAATCATCGTGAGCTGGCCGGTGAATTCTTTCAGCAATATTTATTGCCGCGTCGACAGCAGACTCATCAACTGATTCAGCAAGCGATTGAGCGTGGCGAGATTCGCGCGGATTATCCTTTTGATTTAATGCTGGACAGTTTGTACGGCCCGATCCATTACCAGATTATTTTTTTCAATCGTATGCCGGATGAAAATTACATCCGGGCGCTGGTTGGGTTAGTGCTGCATCCTGTTGTAATTCAAGCCTGAGCCTGGTCTATTTTTCTTAAAGTTGGTTTTTATGTCTCTCAGCCCCGAGCGTTTATGGAATCGCTCATTTATCTTGTGCTTATGCAATAACTTTTTTCTGTTTGTTTATTATTTTGCCTTACTGACCATCTTGCCGATTTACATCATGAAAGATTTGGGGGGCTCAGTCAAAGAAGCGGGTCTGGCACTGACCTTGTTTCTGGCATCATCAATTGCAGTTCGGCCTTTTTCCGGCATGATCATCGAAAAACTGGGCAAGAAAATCTCGATGCGCGGTGCAGGCGTGATTTTTGCGCTGTTTGCCTTTGGCTATTTGCTCATTGATAGCTTGTGGTCACTGTTGCTGGTGCGATTTCTACATGGCATTTGGTTCAGTATTTTGACCACGGTGGCGGTTCCGGTGGCCAATGAATTTATTCCAGAACAGCGTAAAGGCGAGGGCATGGGCTATTTTGTCATGTCGACCAATCTGGGGGTGGTATTTGGCCCATTGCTGGCCTTGACCGTCATTCAATTCACTAGCTTTAAAAGCTTATTTGGGATTCTGGCTATTATTATTTCTCTAGGACTGATTTTCTGCTGGATGCTGAAAATTACCGAACTGCCAAAATCAAGGCGGATTGGCACAGAAAAAACCAAATTAAGTCTACAAGATATATTGGAAGTGAAAGTCCTGGCGGTAAGCTGTGTGGCATTGCTGACGGCATTTGCTTATTCGGGCATCATGAGTTTTATCACGGCATTTAGTGAAAGCAAGCAGCTTTTGGCTTATACCAGCGTATTTTTTATTGTATTTGCGGCTTCGATGCTGTTGGTACGGCCGTGGGTCGGGAAAATCTATGATCGTAAGGGGCCAAGTGCTGTCATTTATCCTTCCTTTATTTTCTTTGCGATTGGCCTAGTCATGGTGAGTCTGATATCCAATCAATGGACGCTCTGGTTATCAGCGGTCTTTGTGGGGATCGGTTATGGTTCATTATTTCCATGTCTGCAGACACTCGCAATTCAATCTGTCGATAAGCAGCGTATGGGACATGCGATTTCAACCTTCTTTACCCTGTTTGATCTGGGTTTGGCGGTAGGTTCCGTGGTGATGGGCCTATTGATTGCCTATTGGGGCTTTGAAGCGATGTATGTGTCGAGTGCTGCACTCGTCATTGTGACGATCTTGGTTTATCGTCAGTATGTGGCCAAAAGACCAATACACGTACCGGAAAATCAGGAAGCATAAAATGGAATTAAGACATTTACGTTATTTTGTCACTGTGGCCGAGGAACTGAATTTTACCCGGGCTGCGGAAAAATTGAATACTGTACAGCCTTCCTTAAGTCAGCAAATCAAGGATCTGGAGCGTGAGGTAGGCGTACAGTTACTGGAGCGAAATAACCGTAAGGTCAACCTGACCGAGGCCGGACAGGTTTTTTTAAAAGAAGCTTTGCTCAGTCTGGAACATGCAGAACGTGCGATCCACGCTGCCAGACAGATTGCCAATGCACATCAGGATCAGCTGAATATCGGATTTGTACCGGTTGCGGAAATGAAAGTCTTTCCCTATATCATGCCCAATATCCGCGCACATTTTCCTGAACTGAAAGCACTATTTCATAGTTTGACCGACGCTGAGCAGTTTAGTGCTTTAAGAAAAGGCCAGATCGATATTGCTTTTACCCGCTATCCGGGACAGTCGAGCGAGTTTGATTCGATCCGGATTTTTGATGAACCTTTAACCCTGATTGTGCCGAAAGATTCTCCGGTTGCGACCCTGACACATGTCAGTATTAAGAGCTTTGAAAATCAGGATTTTGTCATTAGTGATGAGCAGGCTTCACCACAACTGCATCGAATTATTCAAGACTTTTTTAAACAGTCTAAATTGAAGGTCAATGTGGTGCAGCATTCCACCAATATCCTGCTCAATGTCAATCTGGTCGGAATGGGCGTGGGCTGGAGTCTGGTACCAGCCTATGTGATTCCATTACTCGGCGATAATATCGTGGTCAAAAAGACCCTTGAACCTTTGCCCATGATTGGGCTATATGCCAATTATCGTAAAGACCAAAAACATGTGGTGATTGATCTGATTTTAAAAGTCTTAAAAGAAAAGTTTTGTGTCGATCTTTTTTAAGATTTGCATCTTTGGTCTGCCTATATTTTAAAAGCTGTGCGACAGAAATGATCTGTAGCACATCTGTGTAAATTGACACAGAAAACCGTTTTATACTGAAACTCTAAAAATAAAAAATGGTTAAACCAATATGATGAAGCTCTATAACAATCCGCAATCACGGGGCCTGACCCTGTTGCCCTTATTGAAAGAATTGCAGATTGAAGACCAGATTGAGCAGGTGGAAGTGTCCTATGAATATATGCATCAAGCTGAATATTTACAGATTAATCCGATAGGAAAAGTTCCCTGTCTGGTCGATCAGGAGATTGTCATTTCAGAAATGGCCGCCATTTTTATCTATCTGGCAGATAAGTATTCCGACCAAGGCTTGGCACCTGCTTTGGATGAACCCAAGCGTGGGGCATATTTAAAATGGATATTGTTCTGTCATGGGCCCTTCACCGAATATATCGATATAAAAAATTTGCAGGTCTCGCCAGAAAATATTGAACAGAACCGCAGAAGTCTAAGTTTCGGGAATGAAGCTGCAGTATTTGATTTTCTGAAACAGGGCATAAGCCAGGCCAATCCCTATTTGCTGGGTGAAGAATTTTCCGCAGCAGACTTATATGCGGCTTATTGTTTAGTCTTTGCGATCTCTGCGAAAATTTTACCGCCATTTGACGAGTTCAGACCCTATTTGCAGCAGATGGCCTCTCGTGATTCCCTGAAAGATATTCCCTGGTTTCAAGACTACCGAGCCTAATTCCTCGGTCTATATATTGTCCGAGATATCTAAAAACAATAAAAAACCACGCCGAAGCGTGGTAAAAAATGACCTTAAAATTATTTTAGGTACAGCTTTTTAAACAGTTGCTGACTGGTGTTTTCCAGTGATTGTGGAATGGCCAGTGCGGCCACAAAACGGTCAGGACGCAAGATCACCACTGAATCGGAAGTATTGCCAAACCAGGAGCGAATTTCTGTGCCGCTATCACCAATGGTGATGACATCTTCAAACGGTTGGCGCTGGGTATTTTGTAACTGCACTGCCGGAATGACCTGAATAAATTTCACACCGAGTGTTTTCCACTGTTGCAGTGTCTCTGGACTCAGGCCCCATTTTGGATCGACACCCCAGGCAATAATGGCAAAATCATTGCCAATCACTTCATCCAGTAACACTGTTTCACCTGATGCAAGCTGAACTTGAGGCTGAATGAACATCTTGCCAATTGGAGAATTTTTGGCGCCGGTGCTCAAAAGCACACCATCATGATATTTCGGCATCGGTTTAAAGCGCATTTCCAGCAGGTACTGTTTGATCGGCTTGATATAGTTCAGGGCATAGGCGATACCGTCACGGACAAAACCTTGCCACTTTTTTGGTGGTGCCAATACATGACCGGCCATCACGGACAGATCAATCATGGCTTTGGCATGGTCTTTACGTTCAATCTGATAAGAGTCTAAAAGTGCGGGGCCGGTTTTGCCTTGAACCACCAGTGCGACTTTCCAGGCCAGGTTAAAGGCATCCCGCATCCCGCTGTTATAACCCTGACCTTGCCAGACGGGCATAATGTGCGCAGCATCACCTGCCAGTAAAATGCGGTCTACCCGGAATTTGTCCGCAATACGGGCATTATGCGTATAAACACGCTGACGGATCACTTCGATGCCATCGGTACTTGGAAGCACTTTGGCCAGTAATTTGGCAATATTTTCCGGTTTGCTCAGTTCTTCCTGAGTTTCACCCGGCATGACCATAAATTCAAAACGGCGAATTCCATGGGGCAATGCGGCGGATACATAAGGACGTACCGGATCACAACACAGGTAAATATGCGGTGTCGCAAGCGGATCATTTTCAAGATCGATCACGATCCATTGATTCGGCGCAGTTTCACCCTCAAAAGCAATGCCCAGATTGCGGCGTACATAAGAGTTACCGCCATCACAGGCAATCAGGTACTGGGCACGGACTGTTTCTGTATTCCCTTGTTCATTTTGCAGGTTAAGCGTTACACCCTCGGCATCCTGACTAAACTGGGTCAATTGACGTGAGAACAGCACCTGCGTATTTTCATATTGTTTTAAGCCCTGAAGCAGAACCTGATCGACTTGTGGCTGAATAAAGGCATTACGGCGTGAAAATCCAAATTCACGGGTTAAAGGTTGAATATCTGCAAAACAGCGACCCTTAGGTGTTAAAAAGCGCATAGCATGATTGGGCGTGGTATGGGGCAAGACTTGATCGACCAAACCTAAGGATTGAATGGTACGCAAAGATTCATCATCGATCCCAATGGCACGTGGATAATCAATCAAACTATCCAGTTGCTCGACCATCGTGACGCTCACGCCTTGCTTGCTCAGATAGTTGGCAATGGTTAAGCCTACAGGCCCAGCGCCGAGGATTGCTACATCAGTGCTGTAATTGGTATTGCTCATAGTGAATGTCCATTCAATCGACTTGCATTTCAATCTATTAAGGGACAGTTCTGAGCTGTAAACAAGTTAGGCGATAGTAGTTGAGCTATATCAATAATATTAATTTTAAATAGATTTTTATTAATTAAATTATTGAATTTAAATGATAAATTTAAAATAATTCAATAGTCATTCTCAATCCTGTGATCAGTTTTAACTATGATGAGCATTTAAATCTAGTCAATAAAAATGCTGAACCCGCAGCAAGCATGATTCAGCATCGATCAATATGAGGCAGTACAGGCTAAGCCTACTGGAGAAATACTGCCCTGATATTTTCTTTGATCATTTAACCCGTCGTTAAATCACTTAACGTGCTGCAGGTTGTGCAGGTGTTGCGCTTTCTGCAGCAGCTTCAGATGCAGCTGGTTGTTCTGCATTTGCGCCAGCAACCGGAGCATTTGACTCAGGCAATTCCTGGGTACTGACAATCACTTTTTCTTCAGTGTTTGTATTTGCGTTTGTTGTTTCAGTCGCAGCAAAGCTGGTGGCTGCAGCAGCAGTAAGCGTTGTTGCAAGTAAGATTTGTGCATATTTCATTTTTGGCATCCTATATTTATGTCATGTAATTTGCCGAGCTGACCATCACATCAGTTCGACAGGAGTTCATCCTAAGCACTGAAATTTTGATGAGCAAATCAATTAACAAAAGCGACACGGAGTGAATAACTCAGCATATACACAATGCAGAAAGTTGTTTAATTACTGTTAATTATGCAGTGTTCTATTTAATGAAAATGTATATGAATGTTTCAAAAAGCTGAATTTTAAATATGAATAAACATCAGGATTCTCTATTTGGGATAATTCGCTTAACTTATAAACTGATGGTTTCAAGTCGCCATTGAGCAAGAAAATGTCTCTACAACCATGCTGTGTCCTATAATACAGGGCATGATCTTGTCTATTTAATTTCTTGAGAACCAATTTTGAAAATTCTGTCCGCAGCACAGCCGATTCCTGTCCATATCATTTCTGGATTTTTGGGGGCGGGTAAAACCACACTGCTTAAACATTTATTACAGCAGAAACCTGAACAGAAAATCTGGGCCGTACTGATGAATGAGTTCGGTCAGATCGGGGTGGATCAGCAGTTATTACCACAAGATTCAGGCTATGCGGTAAAGGAATTACTGGGTGGCTGCCTATGTTGTAGTAGTCAGTTGCCGATGCAGATTGCCTTGTCACGTTTACTGTCCGAAGTGAAACCGGATCGGCTGTTTATCGAGCCGACCGGATTGGGGCATCCCGGGCAACTCCTGGAACAGTTGACCGAACCGCATTGGCATAGCCATTTAAACATGCAGGCCTTGGTCACGGTGGTCGATGGTTCACGTTTGCATGACCGGGACTGGACTCAGCAAAACCTGTATGCAGACCAGCTTAAGGCTGCGCATATTGTGGTGATTTCCCATACAGATTTAATGACAGCCGAAGATCATGCTGCGCTTATGCAGCTTCAGGCGGAATATCAAGTCTATGCCCAGCAGTGGTTGTGCACAGAGCAGGGACAGCTGAGCATTGAGCAGATTAAACAGGATTATCAAGGTTCTGTACGTCAGCTCCAGCCTTTATTAAAACAGCAACAGATCAATCCTTCCCCAGAGGTACCCGTGCTGATTCAGCAGCTGCCTTATCATTATGTGGAAAGCGCGCAGGGCTATCAGGTTGCGGGCTGGAAGTTGCCGAAACGCTGGCAATTTCATTTTTATGATTTGCTCGACTTGCTGTGTGAACAAAAAGACTGGCTCAGAATCAAAGGAATTTTTAATACCGATCAGGGCTGGAAAAGCTTTAATTTCAATCCGGAGCAGTTTAATTATCAGTCGGTCGAGGCAGGTATTGATAACCGGATCGAAGTGATTTATCAACAGTCACGGGATTGGCTGGAGTTTGAAAGCGCGTTGATGCAATGCCGTATTGATCCGGAAAAATAATAGTACTGTTGCTAAGGCGCTGAATGAGCTATTGACCTAAATCTGTTCAGCAAAATACTGCTAAATCTTATATGCTAGGCGCCAAATTTGAGGATTGTGTTATGGCGTTAAAAGCGACGATTTATAAGGTTGATTTGAATATTGCAGATATGGATACGCACCGTTATGCAGATTATCAGTTGACGATGGCGCTGCATCCTTCAGAAACCATTGAACGCCTGATGGTGCGTATTCTGGCGTATGCGCGTTATGCCGATGAAACGCTGGAATTTACCAAGGATCTGTTTGAAACCGATGAGCCGGCCTTGTGGGAAAAAGACCTCACTGGTCAATTGGTGAAATGGATTGAAGTCGGTAGCCCGGATGAAGATAAAGTCAAAAAAGCCAGTGCGCGTTGCAAGCAGGTCGCAGTTGTCACCTATGGTTCTGCGGTGGATGAATGGTATAAGCGCAGCAGCAAATTAAAAACCTTAAAAAATGTGGAAGTGTGGAAGTTATCTACCGCAACCACCGATGCATTGCCACAATTATGTGCACGCACCATGCAGTTACAGCTCAATGTGATGGATGGTGAATGGACTCTGATTGGCGATCAGGGGCAGGTGCTGGTCGAGTGGGAACAGTTACAATAAGGACGCATAAGGATGCACGTCTGGACTTGTATCCTGTCGCTTAAATTGCGTATACCTGAGGAATAAAAATACTCAGGGTTGTGTCATGTACCATGAACTTTATGATTTACTGCTGGCCGTTGCGATCGGGGCCATTATTGGTGCAGAACGTGAATATCACAGTAAATCTGCCGGACTGCGTACCATGATCATGGTTAGTCTCAGCTCCTGTCTGTTTACTATCATTTCCCTGAAAATAGGCGTGGAAAATCCTGACCGGCTGGCGGCCAATGTCCTGACGGGGCTAGGCTTTTTAGGGGCAGGGGTCATTCTCAAAGATGAGAACCGTATTTCAGGAATTACCACGGCCACCACCATCTGGATGACCGCAGCACTGGGCATGGCAGCCGGTGCGGGTTATGAAATCCTGAGTATCTGGGCCACTTTAATGGTCATGGTGGTACTGGTTCTACTGATGTATGTACAGCGCGGGATCGAGTCGCTGAATCAGGAACGTAATTACGAAATTGTCTGTCCTTTTGAGAAACATGAGCTCAACCATTATGAATCGCTTTTCAAACAATATAAGCTAAAAGTCATGCATTCTTCACAGCGCAAGGTTGAGCAGCAGATTAGCGGAAGATGGGTGCTGATGGGATCGGCCAAAAACCATCAAAAACTCACCCTGCATTTACTCAATGATCAGAATATTCAGGAACTCAGCTTTTAATCCATCAAGGACTAAAGCCTAAAAAAATCAATCAATCCGGTTTATACTGGTTTTTGAATTTATGCCAATCTCAGGTAAATAAGTATGATTAACGAACTTGAAATTATTGATTTAAAAGTAGGCGAAGGGAAAGAGGCGGTAAAAGGCGCGCTGATTACCACACACTATACCGGCTGGCTAGAAGATGGAACCAAGTTTGATTCATCGATTGATCGCGGTAATTATTTTGAAACCGTGATCGGAACAGGCCGTGTGATCAAAGGTTGGGATCAGGGCATTTTGGGCATGAAAGTGGGCGGTAAACGTAAACTGCTGGTGCCGGCACATTTGGCCTATGGCGAACGTAAAATGGGCAAAGTGATTCCAGCCAATTCAGACCTGATTTTTGAAATTGAACTGTTTGATGTAAAAACACGTGATTAATTCATTGAAATAAGATTCATTCAGTATCATGAGTGAATGCTGATCGGGAGAAGTCTCAGTATTGGGGGCTTCTTCCGATAAACTACAAAAAAATATTTGAACTCCCTGATATTCCAAGTAGATTATAAGAAGAATAAAGCTCTTTTTCAGGAAACTACTGTCTTTGCAAAACGTGATAAGGAATGTCTATTTTGTAATGTGGGTTTGGGCCATAAGCTGGGGCATCTTGATGAGCACTTCAGTATCTGCCCAGATCGCTGCCACATCCCCCGGGGTGCAGCAGCAGTTCCGTGATCATATCTCTGAAATTCATTTTAGCGAACACAGCAGCAGCCCTTTGCAGGGGAAATGGTTATTTTATCCGAGCCAGTTTATTGTCCAGCCAAGTTCCGTACTGTTATCAAAAACAGTGGAATTGCCGGCTTCTTTTAAAATACTGACCAACTCAAATATTGGTTATGGCACATTTATTAGCCATTATAAAATTCCTAAAGAATTTATCGGACGCCGGATTGCCATTCGGATTCCTGCTCAATATGGCGCTTATCGGGTCTATGTAAATGGCGAGTTTATTGTCCGGCTTGGGCAAATCAGTAAAACACCTGAACAGCAGATCACTGAAAAAGCCCCCCGGATTGGCTATTTCGTTGCAGACAGTGAATACATTACCTTAAGCATTCAGGCCTCGAATTACACTCATTTGCATGGAGGGCTGGAACGCCCAATGCAGATTGGGGTCGCAGGTACAGTCAATCGTCAATTCCAGCAGTTGATGATGAGTATTGCCATGGCCTGTGGCGCAGTACTCGGGGTGGGTGTTTTCAATATCCTGTTTTCAATATTTCGAGGATCGAAAGAGCGTAATAGCAAAAGCATTTTTGTGTTTGGCTGTTTTATTATCTTTCTGGCCCTGCATAATATGTTTTCAGCGCCCTATGCCTATTCGGTATTTACCAATATCGACTGGTTATGGGGAACACGTTTAGAGTATCTGTTTACGTTTCTGGCGGTATTATTTTTCCTCAGTTATATGCATCTGTTTAATCAGCGCTATTTAAAACCGCTGATTTATTATATTGCGATCGTCTTATTGATTTTGAATATCAGTGTGACGCTATTTTCTACCCCCGAGTTATTTGAACGTCTTGCGCTCTATAGTGCGATTTATGGTCTGGTGATTATTGGGAATTTTATGTACGGGTTTTATCAGACCCTACGTGATAAGCAACCATATTCACGCCTGAATCTGTTTGCCATTATTTTCTTGTGTCTGACATTTTTAAATGACTATCTCTTGCTGATTAATGTTATTCAAACCACACATTTGTCTTTCATTTCCACCAGTTTATATGCCTTGTTGATTATGTTTCAGCAGTCTAGACACTATGCGCATCAAACTTATCAGACAGAACAGCTAAATTTTAACCTCATCGAGCTCAACAGTTCGCTTGATCAAAAAGTCAAAGAACGTACCCAGCAACTGCATCAACTGAATGCCAAACTGGAACATCAGATGAAGATTGATGCGCTGACCGGTGCTTTTAACCGGCGTGCTTTAAATAGTGAAATCCAGCAGAAGTTTTTGCAAAGCCAGCAACATTCACATGCCACACTGCTTTTTGCCATGCTGGATGTTGATTATTTTAAAAATTATAATGATCATTATGGCCATTTAAAGGGTGATGAGATTCTACAAAACCTGGTTAAGGTGATTCAGGCCAGCTTGCCTCAATCGGGTTATTTGGCGCGTTATGGCGGGGAGGAATTTGCCATTCTGCTTGGTGATATACCGATTCCGGTTGCCCTGCAATATCTGGAACGTGTCATTCAGCAGGTTCGGGAACAACAATTTGAACATCTAAACCGGCCGGATGGCAAAGCCTGGATCACGGTCAGTGTGGGCGCGGCTTGGATAAGCCCACAACATCAATATGCCGATATTCATGCCTTGATGAAAGCTGCAGATGTGCAGCTGTATCTGGCCAAACACACCGGGCGTGATCAATTAAACTTTGAGCAGGGCGCGGATTAAAAAACGTATTTATACAGATATGATCCATCATCTTGTGAATGTGCAGGGCTGGAATCAAATCCACATCGCTGATAATAGCTGAGGGCTGTTTGAGTCGACTTGACTGCAATCTGATAGATTTTTTTCTCTACTAATGCTGCATGCATTTGATTAAATAATTTGGTGCCAAATCCAAGCCTCTGGCAATGTGGGGCGACATAATGCATCCGGATTTCTCCAGTATCACTGACCAATAAAAACCCGACTACTTTGTCGTGCACAAGGCAAACCCAACAATCGTTATAAAGCATATCGACAATCAGGCTGGCGTGATCAAATTTTTCCAGCCAGCTTTGGATGCGACTGTCCTCACGTTGATGATCTAAAACACAAGATTGAATACTGTCATGAATCACCTGAATAATTTGAGGTATATCCTGAATCTTCCCTTCACGAATCACCATGTTATTCATTTTCTCGAACATTTACAGGAAGGCTTCATTGGAAGAGAAATGCAGGTTGAAACAAAATAACAATCTTGTAGTTTTTTGAGAGGATTTTCTTAAAAACCAGTAGGTGAAGATAACTTATGTTGCTGATCTGTCGGTTTTGTTTATCTGATTTTCTAGAATCAACGCTTCTCAGGAGCGGGTGCTCAAATTTACAGCAAGCTTTACTAGAATCGCCTGCTTACTTTAAATCCCTATAAAATCGAGCCAAGGATGCCATCATAGAAATAGTGCAGGAGTTTGCACTGTCTAAAAAATAGACGTATGCTAGGTGTTAGGCCATTATTTAAATGAATATGAAGTGCTCGGTAATAAAAATAAAATCAGCCACACGAGATGATCTACTATGTTTAAATTGTTGCTCTTGCTGTGTATTTTTTTGCTGTTCAATGCCGCCTGGATCGTGGGGCGGAAAATTTATAAAACCCAGTCTTATCTCTCTGCGCAGCGTGCAGAAAAACCTGAACAAATTGCCAGTATTTCAGAACATGTCATGACCACGCATGAGGAACAGGTGCATCTGGTTGATGCTTATGAACTGGAACTGTTTGATGATGTGGCTCAGCTGTTTTTTCAGCGTCATGTAGCTATTCAGGACAGGGCACAGGCAGAGCAGTTACAGCAGGAAATCTTGCAAAAAATGCCCATGCAAAGCAGTACACAAATTCGTCAGATGGATTTAGGTGAGTGGTCGATTTTCTGGAATTTTTACCATCAGTCACTGGAATATTATGTCGGCCGCTATGGCGTGTTTTATACGCATGTCGACCGTTTTGGCCAAGAGCATCGTCAGGAAATTCGTACCGATCTTTTACGGTCAGATTGTGCTTGATCTCTCTGCTCAGGAAGCTTGTAAGTTTTGCAGGAAACGATAGGCATTAAACATCAGGCTGCATATTTAAGCCGATGTAATTCGGAAAAGGTATTTAAGGCATCTTGCCAGATTTTTTCTGCCCCCTGACGGAAATAGCCCATATGACCAATGTCCTTTAAACCATAATCTTCAGCTTTAAGATCAATATAATGCACGTTTGCTTGACGGTAATATTGCATAAAAGCATGTCTGGAATTAGGCAGGGCCCAAGTATCATCGAGAGCAGCAACCGCATAAATCGGAGTACTTACCGCAGCATAACGTGTGTGTAAGTCTTTCAAATCCGGATCGGCAAAGAAATAGGTCGGATATTTGCACCACTTACGCCACTGACGATAGACATCACGTGGCAAGTCTGCACCCATGTTAAATTTGCTCCATGGCAAATAGCCGGTGATTGCTACGAGTGGAGGGAAAACAATATTCCAGATCATCTGAACCTTGATTTTTTCCTTGAGCGGCATATAACCATGCCAGCCGGCGCCTGTGCCATAACAGTACATCGCTTCGATGCGGTTATGATGTTTACACAGACCTAATGCCTGACCTCCATAGGAATGGCCAATCATATAAATATCCAGTTCTGTCCGGCCCAAATATTCAATTGCCGCACTCAGGTCATATTCTCCCCAGTCGAGATAAGACATTTTAAAGCCTTTGAGCTGTTTCGGTGCGGAAGCGGCCACCCCTCGATAATCGAAGGTCAGCACCTGAAAACCGGCATGAGTTGCATATTCTGCAAAACGGCGATAAAACGCTTGCGGTACTCCCGTTGCACAGGCAACGACAATATTGGCCTTCGCCACAGACGGTGTCCGGTAGAGTTTGCCACTTAAGCTATAACCATCTTCTGCCAGAAACTGGACACTTTCTACCTGCATTTTTCCCTGCACCATGAGTATATCCTTCGTTATATTGGATGAGATCTTGTTTTTTGTGCGCTAGCTTATGTTTAATCCAATAATGGGCCAGATGTCAAAACTCGGCAGTCGTATAGCGAGAAGAACCCTTTAAACATATATGAAGATCGCTGCGCTATCATCATGTCTAAACAGGGAAAAATAGTATGATTATTGATTTTCAGCAGACGCAATTACAGAAGTTTATGGCTCTGGCAATGAAGATCGAAGCGCAACCTGAACTGTATGTGCAGTTTGATTCGGTTTCAGACTTTTATAAAGCAGACTGGCTGCGGGATTTTCCAAACGGCACCACATGGTATGTGTCCGGTCTAGACGATGGCGCCGATGAATTTCATGTCGTGATTGACTATGCCACAGCGCAGCTACAGATCAGTTGTGGCCAGACACAGTTGTCTGCAAAACTATCTTGCAAAGATTGACCGAATTGCCGCTATTTCCCGATAAAAGAATAATGACAGATGCTATAAAGTTGATATAAATTGCAGAATCATCTCTGTGTTTGGTTTTATTTGCGATAGTCCGGAGTGACCTAAGCGAATAATGCAATAAAAATAAGGAAAAATAGCATGGCACATCAGTTCACTGTGAAAGCAATTATCAATGGCGTGTCTATTGATGAATTTAAACGTCTGGCCAATGATATTCGTTTGCATGAGGCAGTCTGTCATCGAATTCCTGCGCAAAATTTAGAAATACTGGTCTCGGAAAAGCAGGGGCATATGTATACCTTGAAACGTGCCTATAATCTGGATGTCAACATCCCGGATATGGCAAAAAAATTACTCAAGGATGCATTCCGTTTGCAGCGTACCGATATCAGCGATCTGAATCAAATGACATCGACGGTACAACTCGGGGCAAATTTACCGATCGAGGCGACCTGTCAGCGTGCAGTCACTGGAGATGAAGACCAGATCCAGTTTCAGCTCAACTGGACAGTAAAGGTCAAAGTGCCGTTGCTCGGCGGTATGCTGGAAAAGCATGCAGAAGGCGAGACTCGTAAATTTAGTGAAATTGAACTCAGTATCGTTGAAGATGAATTACGCAAGAGCCTAACAGCCTAAATTAGTGCACCCATCTCGTTCACCAATATTTAAAAAGGGCACTTTTAAGCTGGGTGGTGGCGGTCAATTCGGCAATGTATAGCCATTTAGCTTGCTGCCGTTCTCTAAGCAATGCGGCTTAAGACGTAGAAAAATAATAAGGCAATACAGATGGGATTGAGTGCCGTTTGATCGACTGAAGAAACGGCATCATATTATTTATATTTATGCCGCTAACTTTGAGCTTAATCACTTCTTCTATGATATTGCATCGCCAGTCGATAAGCGAGTTGATCCACATTCAGTAATTATCTGCGCGTACTGCGCAACATGAGCTAACCATCTACATGCTATTGTTTATATAGCTATTTTTAGATTAGTGAAGTAGGCTGCTGAATTGCAGTGCCATAAGCAAAGACTTCGACCATACCGCCTTGCATGCCCAGTTCCGTAGTGCTCAGCCGAATCCCCATAATCTGGGTGGCTCCGATTTTTTCAGCTTCAAGTTTTAAACGTACAATCGCCTCACGCCGTGCCCGCTCTACCACGCTTTCATAGCTGGTCAAACGACCTCCCAACATGTTCTGCACATTGGCAATTGCGTATTTAAAATAATCATGGGAAATGACCACATTACTGCTGATCATCTGTCCGGAATGTTCAGATACGATAAAGCGGCTGTTGTTGACCTGGATATAAGCCAGTCGTTGTTCCTGTTCGTCTAGATAACGAAAATGTTTGCGTTCATTATAACGACCAAAGCCAAAACCGACGCTAAACAGAATGACAAAAATGACGATCTGAAAAATTAAACCGTCCATGACTTATTCTGCCTGTGGAAAAGGATCGGGTAATTTTGGCATGACTGGATCAACAATGACCGCCGTACCATAGACAAACAGTTCAGAGGCGCCTTGGGCAATATTGGAGGTCGAGAAACGAATACCGACAATCGCATTGGCACCCATGCTACGGGCTTTTTCAACCATCCGGTTCATCGCTTCCTGACGGGATTCTTCCAGCAGCTCGGTATAAGCAGTAAGCTCACCCCCGACAATATTTTTCAGGCCAGCGAGTAAATCACGCCCGACATGTTTGCTGCGTACCGTACTGCCATAAACCACATCAATTTGTTGGCGAATAGTATGTCCCGGTACAGATTCCAGATTGCTAAGTAACATGCGTATGTTTTCTAAATAAATTGCTGGTCTATGACAATAGGAAAACTGCCTTGAAAATGCAATAAAAAAGCCCACCGAAGTGAGCTTTTCTTTTTCTATTTTAAATCTATTTCGCCTGCTGTTCTGCTGCGCGGCGTTGTTCAGTCACGGACGGCTGATTCGGCAGGGTATCCGTAGTATTGACTTTTAAGCCTCCGCCGAGGGTCTTGTAGACTTCAACCTGATTGTTCAAGTTGGCCTGTTCAAGCAAGAGCAAGCCTTGTTCTGCGGCATAAGAGGCGCGCTGTGCATCCAGTACTGTCAGATAGCTGTCAATCCCGGCGCGAAAACGTGCCTGCGACAAGCGATAGGTGGTATTGGTCGCGTCTACCAGACGGCGCTGTGCAGCAATACGATCACCGATGTTTTGGCGAACTGCTAGCGCATCATTTACTTCACGAAAAGCGGCTTGAATCGACTTTTCGTAATCTGATAATGCAATTTGCTGATCGGTTTCAGAAATCTGGATATTGGCCTGACGGGTACCCCAATCGAAAATTGGAATATCCAGACTTGGGCCAAAGGACCAGCCAAAACTGCCTGATTTAAACAGATCGCCTAAATCGGTCGATGCATAACCTGCTGAACCGGTCAAACTGATGGTCGGGAACAGGCGTGCGCGTGCTGCTGCAATATTGGCACCCGCTGCAGACAGACGATACTCGGCAGCGCGTACATCTGGACGGTTAATCAGCAGATCACTTGGCAAGCCTGCACCCAGTGCCGTATTGGACGTGATGCGGGTTACGCGTTGTGCCGGCAATAAAGTCGCAGGCACTTGCTGACCGACCAGCAGGTTTAACAGGTTTTGTGCCTGTGCCACCTGAGTGCGGTAATTCGCGACATCATTGCGTGCCGTTTCGACGGAAATCTGGGCCTGACGCACAGGAAGTTCGCTGTCGATCCCGACATCAAAACGTTTCTTGTTCAGGTTAAACGATTCAAGCTGTGCTTTTAGCGTTTGTTCAGCCAAAGCCAGATTGGCATTGGCAAATGAATAGCTGAGCCAGGCTTGAGACACCTGACCAATCAGCGCAATTTGCGTCGCATCTCGCGCACTTTGAGTCGCCAGGAAGTTATCCAGTGCATTGTCACTTAAGCTACGTACACGCCCCCAAAAGTCCAGTTCAAATGCGGTTACACCCAGACCTACATTATAGGTGGTTACAGCACCGCGGCTTTGAGGATTGCTGCTGCCCATGTCTTGACGTAACACGCTGCCACTGGCACCAATGGTCGGTAACTGATTGTTTTCAGTAATCTGATACTGTTGCTGGGCGCGTTGAATATTCAGGGCAGCAGTGCGCAGATCACGGTTATTGTTTAATGCCAGATCGAGCACCTGTAACAGGCGCTGATCGGCAAAAAAGTTTTTATAACCTTGTTCTGCTACAGAAGTACCAGACGCATTGGTATAGCTGCTCGGGATATTTGCCTGTGCAACCGGCTCTGGACCACGCATGCTTTGACAGGCTGTCAAAGCAAGCGCAAGGGCAGATACCGCAATGCTACGACCTGTAATAGACCATACATTTTGCATTACGACTTATACTCCTGATTTTGTTGTTTTGGTTTGTATTTAAAGATACTTCGAATCCACACGTAGAATACCGGGATAAAGAAGATACCTAACAAGGTCGAGCTGATCACGCCACCAAGTACACCATAACCGACTGAGTGCTGACTACCTGCACCTGCACCTGAAGCCAGGGCAAGCGGCAATACACCAAAACCAAAGGCCAAAGTGGTCATGATAATTGGACGTAAACGCATTTTCGCCGCATGCAAGGTTGCTTCGAATAAATCTTCACCTTGCTCTTGTAGCTCTTTCGCAAATTCCACGATCAAGATCGCATTTTTCGCAGAAAGACCAATCACGGCAATGATCGCCACCTGGAAGTAAATGTTATTCGACAGGTTCGGGTTTTGCAGCAGCACCATCCCGCCATAAGTCATGAGCAATGCACCGACGATACCCAATGGCACCACCAGCAGAACCGAGAACGGAATCGACCAGCTTTCATACAGGGCTGCCAGACACAGGAATACGATCAGGAGTGACAGGGCATACAGGAACGGCGCCTGTGCACCAGATTCACGTTCTTCCAAAGACAGACCGGTCCATTCGAAGTCAAAGCCGGTTAAGCCCATTTCTGGTAACTTCGCCGCAATTTCTTCCATGGCCACCATGGCATCACCCGAACTGATTCCCGGAGCCGGTGTACCTTGAATGTTCATCGACGATACGCCGTTATAACGTTCAAGACGTGGTGAACCATAGGTCCATTCGCCTGTGGCAAAGGCCGAGAAAGGCACCATTTCACCGCGATTATTACGCACATACCACTGGTCCAGATCTTCCGGCATCATACGTGAGCCAGCTTCACCCTGAACATATACCTTCTTGACCCGACCGCGATCAATGAAGTCATTGATGTACGAACCGCCCCAAGCAATACCCATAGTACTGTTAATTTCGGCAACGCTGACACCCAGTGCACCGGCTTGTGCATGATCAACAATGACACGGTACTGTGGATTATCTTCCTGACCATTCGGACGCACACCCGCCAGCCGCGAGTCTTGTGCTGCCAGACCCAGAACCGCATTACGTGCTGCCAGAAGCTGGTCATGACTTTGACCACCTGCCGCCTTAAGCTGTAAGTTAAAGCCAGCCGACACACCCAGTTCAGGCATTGCAGGTAATTGCAGTGGCATGATGTAAGACGCATCTTTAACAATCATGTTTAGCGCCATACCACGCTGGATAATGGCACCGACTTGAGATTCCGGACTAGTACGTTCTGACCAGTCTCTCAGTTTAATAAAGGCCAGACCTGCGTTTTGACCCACACCGGTAAAGGAGAAACCTGCCACACTAAAGACTGACTCGACATGATCTTTCTCGTTTTCCAGGAAATAGTTGGTCATGGTATTGACCACCTTGTCGGTACGTTCCAGAGTGGCATTTGGTGGTAACTGAACCAGTGCCATGACCACACCCTGGTCTTCATCCGGCAAGAATGAAGACGGCAGTTTCTGGAACAACAGCACAATAATACCCAGTACCACCGCATACACGATACCTGAGAAAATCTTACTGTGGGTCATGCGATTCACGCCGCCCTGATATTTCACAGACACCTTGTCAAAGCTGCTGTTAAACCAGCGGAAGAAACGCGCAAAGATACCATTGCTTTCCGGCTTGTTTGGATCATGCTGTTTGAGCAGGGTCGCACACAGGGCAGGGGTAAAGGTCAAGGCGACAATCAGTGACAGGATCATTGCTGTGACCAGCGTAATCGAGAACTGACGATAAATGACCCCGGTGGTTCCACCGAAGAAGGCCATTGGAACGAATACTGCAGACAGCACCGAGGTAATACCAATCAGTGCGCCGGAAATCTGTCTCATCGATTTTTCAGTTGCAGACACCGGATCCAGATGCTCTTCCACCATGACCCGTTCTACGTTCTCGACTACAACAATCGCATCATCGACCAGAAGACCGATCGCCAGTACCATGGCAAACATGGTCAGGGTGTTGATCGAGAAGCCAAAAACGTTAATGACCGCAAAGGTGCCCAATACCACCACTGGAACAGCCATGGTTGGAATAATCGTGGCACGCCAGTTCTGCAAGAACAAGAACATGACCAGGAACACCAGAATAATCGCTTCGATCAGGGTCTTAACCACACTCTTAATCGACAGTTCAATAAATGGTGTTGTATCAAAGGCCAGTTGATCGACCATGCCTTGCGGATAGTTCGGACGTAACTGTTCTAAGCGTTCTTCAACCGCTTTTGCTGTATCAAGCGCGTTAGCACCTGTGGCAAGTTTAATTGCCACACCACCAGCCGGTTTGCCATTAAATTTCGAATCAAACTGATAGTTATCTGCACCGAGTTCCACCCGTGCAACATCACCCAGACGAACTTGCGCGCCCGAAGTGGTGTTTTTCAGGAAGATATTGCTGAACTGTTCCGGAGTTTGTAACAGGCTTTGAGCCGTTACGGTCGCATTCAGCACTTGACCTTCAACTGCAGGAGCACCACCAAGCTGACCCACCGCAACCTGTGCGTTCTGGGTGCGAATTGCAGTCGCAATATCGCTCGGTGTTACTTGCAGGCTAGCCATTTTGGCCGGATCTAGCCAGATGCGCATCGCATAAGAGCCACCAAAGACCTGAACTTCACCAACCCCGGCCACACGGCTTAAAGGTTCAGAAATATTCGAGTTGACATAGTCTTTGATGTCATCGGCGGTCAGGCTGCCATCAGGTGAATAGAAAGCCAATACCTGAAGGAAGCTGGCACCGGATTTGGTGACACGCACACCCTGACGCTGTACATCTTCGGGAAGAAGTGCAGTGGCAGACTGTAATTTGTTCTGAACCTGAACCTGTGCGATATCAGGATCAACACCCTGGTCAAAGTTCAAGGAAATAGAAGAAGAACCGTTACCCGCACTGTTAGACGAGATATAACGTAAGCCATCCATACCGTTCATCTGCTGCTCGATGATCTGGGTCACTGTATTTTCAACAGTTTCAGCAGATGCACCTGGATAAGTCGCAGAAATGGTCACGGTTGGCGGAGCAATCGTTGGATATTGTGCAATTGGCATTTTGCTGATGGTTAAAATACCGGCCAGCATGATAACCAATGCAATCACCCATGCAAAAATCGGGCGATGAATAAAGAATTGAGCCATGAACCATTACTCCTTATGCATTTGCAGCAGGTTTTTGTTCAGGTTGTTCTTTCTTTGCATCATCTGCCTTTTTCTCGCTTGCTGCAGGCTGTTGCGGTGCAGCACCTTGTGGCGCAGCAGCTTGAGGTTGATAAGGTTTAGCTACAACTTGCTGTTCAGGTTTCACTTTTGCAATCCCGTCCACAATCACTTTATCACCTGGATTCAGACCTTCAGTCACAATCCAGTTGTTGCCTTGAGAGCCGGTGGTCGTGACTGGACGTGGTGCTACTTTACCATCAGCACCGACCAGCATCGCCATTGCCTGACCTGTTGGAGTACGGGTCAACGCCGCTTGTGGGATCAGGAAGGCATTGGGCACTTCACCCTGTACGATTTGCGCAGTCGCAAACATACCTGGCAGGAGTAAATGGTTTTTGTTCGGGAATACCGCACGTAAAGTCACCGTACCTGTTTCCGGATTTACGCTGGCATCCGAAAATGCAAGACGGCCTTCAATCGGGTAGATGCTGCCATCTTCAAGCTTTAACTTCACTTTAGTGTTGTTTGAGCTATTCAAATCGCCTTTGTTGAGCTGCTGACGTAAACGTAAAAGCTCAGCACTGGACTGGTTGATATCCACATAAATTGGATCTAAACGCTGAATGGTAACCAATGGCTCTGGTTGATTCGCCGTCACTAATGCACCCGCAGTGACAGACGAACGGTTGGTCTGGCCCGAGATCGGTGCACGTACAGTCGAATAGCCCAAGTTAATTTCGGCATTACGCAAGGTGGCACGGTTGGCATTCAGATCGGCTTCAGCCAGTTTGACCTGTGCCACGATGTCATCATATTCTTGTTTAGAAATGGCATTGGTTCCAACCAGCTGGCGGTAACGGCCTTCCTTCACACGTAATACACCCAGATTGGCTTCAGCACGGGCAATTGCTGCACGAGCATTATCCACGGTCGCACGGTTGGTGCTTGAATCGATTTCGTACAGAGCCTGACCTTCACGCACATAACTGCCTTCAGTGAACAAGCGTTTAAGCACCACACCACTGGCTTGCGGACGTACTTCTGAAATTTCAAATGCTGTTGTACGACCCGAGAGCTCTACAGACTGCTCTACACTTTGTGGTTGTGCAACAAGAACACCGACTTCAGTCGGTGGCATTTGTTGTTGAGCACCAGCTTGCTGGCCCTCTTTTGGATCTTTGCTACAACCAACAAGTGCAAGACTTGTTGCTAATGCGCAAGCAGTCAGGGCAGGTGCCCAAAGCTTTGCAGACATCATTGTTTCACCTCTATTAGATCTTTATCTAAATTTTCTTATTTGTGCGCCGCGCAATATCTGATCCAGACCATATACCACAACGAAATCCAAATAAAACTGATACTCCAGCCGGATATGACATCTGAAGGAAAATGTACGCCTAGATAAACTCTTGAAATCCCCATCATCAGCATCCATAAGCCTGCACCGATCATGATGATGGTAAAGCGAGAATGTTGCCGATACATGTAAATTGCCAGACAAGCCAGACATGCCGCATACAGACTATGCGCACTTGGAAAGGAACTTCCAAAACTTTCAACCAGATGCAAGGACTCTGGTGGTCGGGGTCGGGCAATTGCAAACTTTAACAGCCAAGCTAGGAGTATTCCTCCGATAATTCCGATACATATAAAAATTACGCTTGTATGCTTTTTATACCACAGCAAGGCAATACACCATAGTGTGGATAAAAATAATACAAATGGCATGCCACCTATCACTGATAAGGACAGAGTAATTCGATTCCAAAACTCGGTGCGATACAGACTCATCCTTTCCACTGCGTGCAAATCAAGCTTGCTTAAAGCAGGGATATTCAGGATGAACACACTGAAAATTAAAAATAAAATACCGACAAAAAGTAACAAGTAATGCATGCCAAAAATCCTTGTCCCTTTAACCGTTCGCAGATCGGTTAATTGTCTGGAGTAGAAGTGTACTTGTCAGTACACTTTTTTTCAAGTGTGCGTATTTTATGCGAATTCCATTTTTTTAGTAAGGAATTTGTTGCTAAATATACTGTAATTGTCGCAGTTTTAAGATTTTGTCGATGTATGATTTTCGTCAATTTCAATGCTTTGCTTGGGGGGCCAGAAGAAATCACTTGGCCGGGTCAGGAAGTGAGTCATGACCAGTTTTGCCAACGGTTTCCACTGTTCAAAACGCACCCGTCGTGCACGTAAGGCCACAATAATGGTCAAACTGAAACTGACAAATAAGTTGGTCAGGCCAATCAACAACACACCGAGGAAAGACACCACAATCAAGCCAATATCCGGGCCATTAATATTGATCAGGCCCTGAATAAAGTTGGCCGAGGCAAAGGCAATATGCCGGATATCGAGCGGCAACCCCAGAATAAAACCAATGGTGCCCATACTGCCGAGCATGATGCCAAACATGAAATTACCTGCCAGCGCTCCCAGATTACGTTCAATATAATCTGCAAACCGGTACAGCCGTTCCTGTCCCATCAATTGCGATAAACGTATATGGGCTTTCAGGCGGGGGCCTACCTTGCGGTAGACGGCCATGTTGTCAAAATAACCGGCCAATAACCCGGACAGGAACAGACATACCCCGGCAATTGCAGCATGCGGAATTGCCAAAGAGGTAAAGGGATTCAGGTCATGTAAGGTTTTGGTTGCCTTGGCATGATTCATTAAGGGTTCATGCAGAGCAACGTCCCACATTAAGGTAATCAATGCCGCCACCGGAATGGCAATCGAAATATTGCCCAGAATTGCCACAAACTGGGTACGGATAATATTCACAATCAGCGCAGCCAGCTCGGCAATTTGCGCCATTTTTGAGCCTTTGCGTTGCTGGACTGTGGCCGCCAGTGCAGCGGCTGTCATCGCTGGCTGTTTGGTCGCCACGGTAAAATGCAGCACATGAATCAGCATAAAACCCAGCGAATAATTCATGCTATAGCTAAAGGCCTGCATGAGAGGCGCCATGCTCAGGCGTGTCATCAGGATTTTCAGGGTGGCCATCGTCGCGATAATGGCACCTGCACCGGCGGCCGATTTGTACATGGCCAGAAAGCCTTTTTTGTCAGTACTGACATAGTGTTCGCCAGTTTTACTGGCATTCTCAGTCACCTGCAAGGCCAGGAGTTCACTGTTGGTCGCCAGCAGGGCACGTACACTGCGTTCGCTATAAATCGCTTCAGTGATATCTGCAATAAACAGGCCGATGGACTGGTAGCGCAGGTCATCCTCGTCCATGACCATGTTGAGCAGGATTTCAACCCGCTCCAGACACTGCTCCAGCAGTGCCAGCATATAGGTCAGACTCACGCTGACCCCAATCCGTTTGGTAGAGCGGCGAATTTTTGCCACGACATCATGACACTGTTCCAGCATCACCAGTGCTTGCGAAGCATCTGGCGGGGTGATCGAATCGACCAGCGTGACCGTGTTATAGCGTTTTTTGTATTCCTGAATAAATTCGTTAATCTCACGGTTCTGCACCAGAAAAGGAGATTCATATTCCATCAGTTCCGGCTGTGCATTAATAAATTCAGGATGCAGACCAATACCACTGATCCGATACGACAAAATGGTCAGTGCCTTGATCAGTTGATCTTTAATGCGGGTCTTTTCAGGCTGATTGGAGTGACCCTGATTGAGAACTGAAAATAAGCGTTGCCAGTCATCTTCATCAAAATAGTCGAGCCAGTATTTATCGGTCGGCTGATAAAAAACCTTGCGAAATAATTCTTGTAATTGCTGATGATCCGGAATAACTGGCAGGATATGCGCGCCAATACGCTGATTGAGCTGATTCCAGAAACCATCCAGAGACAAAATACCGGTATCGGAAAACAGACTGGTCTGTTTATAACGGTTAATGATCCGCAGGGTAAATGTCTGTAATGCTGAAACTGCATTCGGCGTCAATAATAAAGCCTGGATAAATGCATTGAACTTTGCTTCGATTTCTTCGGTATTTCTGCTGTCTTCCGGTCTGATTCTTTCAATCAGTTCAATGAGAAGATTTTCATCCAGCACCGCCTGAGGTTGCTCAAGCTGATGCTGCATGTTTTGGAAAAGATCAAGAAAATTAATATGCATAGGCGAGTTTAAAGATTACTGAATTCGGTGTAGGGCCAGTTTGGCCAGATTAATCAGAGCTTGACGATACTCAGAGTCAGGTAATGCCTGCAAGGCATGAATGGCGGTTTCCGTTTCTTCAGTCGCACGTTGACGGCAATAGTCCAGTGCCCCGGACGCATTGACAATTTGAATGACTTGATCGAGATGTTCTGTACCGCCAGTGGCAATACTGCGACGGATAATTTCATGCTGCTCACCGGAGGTATTTTTTAGCGCAGCAATCAATGGCAGGGTAGGTTTGCCTTCCATCAGGTCATCACCGATATTTTTGCCGAGGGTTTCTGCATCGGAGGTGTAATCTAAAATGTCATCAATAATCTGGAAGGCATTGCCGAAATGACCGGCGAAAGTTTTTAAAGGGTCACGGAATTCATCTTTCCCCGACAGAATCGCTGCGCCTTCTGTCGCCAGTTCAAACAGGCGCGACGTTTTACCATGAATAATATTTAAATAAGTCGCTTCACTGGTTTCTGGCTGGTGCTGGGATTGCAATTGCAGCACTTCACCTTCAGCAATTTCACAGGTGCCGGTCGAGAAATCTTTCAGCAAGACCATATTGTTTAAATCGACCAGCAGATCAAATGCACGTGAAATCAGGAAGTCACCGACCAGAACAGCAGTCTGGTTATTCCATGTCGCATTGGCAGTCGGACGGCCACGACGCAGGCCAGATTCATCGACCACATCATCATGCACCAGCGTCGCCGTATGCAGCATTTCAATAATCGCGGCCAGCTTGCGATGCGGTTCTAAATCTTCAGCACCACAAGCCTTGGCAGCCAGAAGACACATAATCGGGCGCATGCGTTTGCCACCCGCTTCGACCACATGTTTGCTGACGGCCATCACCAGTGCAACTTTTGAAGTAATTCCTTCATTAATGAATGTGTCCATCGCAGCAAAGTCGTTAGCAACAGGAGCGAGAATGTCTTGCTTAAAGTCGATGGTCATGTGAAAGAAAACCTCTAGTCTGGTAAATCGCAGGTCGTAGTTTAACAATTTATAACATGAGTGAAACCTAAGAAATGCATAAACTCCACTAAAAATCAGCTTTTTATAGATCTTATTCAGATTCGATCTATATTCTGCGCTACAAAAAATCAGGAAAGGTCAGCGATATCGCTCTCTTCATCAGGCTGAGTATATTAATCAAACTGGCCGAATTTCTGCTGTATTATTTTGTTGCTGAATATATCTTGAGTGTCTGATTTGATAGAAATTATTTAAGTGTTAAATAATTAGCACATACTCGCCATTATTATTTCAGTAAAATGGCTTGTTGTTTTTTTGAATATCCCTTAAAATCCTCGCCCTTAGATATCCCCCAGTGGCGTACGTCTTAAGATCGATATCTTCCTTTATCGGCACGACGACACGGGCTTGTTTGGAGTACATTATGTACGCAGTAATCCAAAGCGGTGGTAAACAACACCGTGTAATCGAGGGTGAAACCCTTAAAGTAGAATTATTGAAAGCTGAAACTGGCTCAACTATTACGTTTGATGACGTATTGATGCTTGTAAACGGTGAAAGCATTCAAATCGGTGCTCCAGTTGTTGCTGGCGCTACTGTAACTGCTGAAGTAGTTAGCCATGGTCGTCACGACAAAATCCGCATTATCAAAATGCGTCGTCGTAAACACTACCGTAAACAACAAGGTCACCGTCAATGGTTCACTGAGTTGAAAATTACAGCTATTTCAGGCTAATTACGAGGAGTAAATAGACATGGCAACTAAAAAAGCCGGTGGTTCGACTAAAAACGGTCGTGATTCGAATCCTAAAATGTTAGGTGTTAAAATGTACGGCGGTCAATCTGTGACTGCTGGTAACATTATCGTTCGTCAACGTGGTACTGAATTCCACGCTGGTCAAAACGTAGGTATGGGTCGTGACCATACTTTGTTTGCGACTGCTGACGGCGTAATCAAATTCGAAGTGAAAGGCCAATTCGGTCGTCGCTACGTATCTGTTGAAGCGTAATTCGCTGAGATAGAAAAAAAGCCCACAGAAACTGTGGGCTTTTTTATGCCTGAAAATCGGCTGTAATGAACGCCTGATCCAGCTTATGTAAAAAAACGGCTGAAATCTTCATCATGATGAACAAAAAAATGGATTTCGAATTAATAACCATACAAAAGTTCTTATTTTCTATCATTTTAGCTTTTAATTTTCGTTTAAGATGAGACATCAAATAAATTGCGATGACGCAAAATATAAAGGTGAAATTATGAATATGCTTCGTAAAACCGTCTGTGCTATGGCTCTGGGTGCAGTGATTTTAGCACCGGTGATGAGTACAACCGTGTTTGCTGCACCTGTGGCAGCGTCGGAGCAACAGGCAACTGCCAGTCTGGTAAAACAGCTGAATTATGTGCGTAGCATGACGGCAAATTTTGAGCAAAGCACCAAGGTGACCAATCCGAGAGCAACCCAGAAAAAAGGCTTGAGCGCACAACATATGAATCAAACCTTTAAAGGGGTGATGAAAGTCGAGCGTCCGGGTAAATTCTATTGGGAAACGACCGCACCATCGAAGCAAACCATTACAACGACTGGTAAAACAGTATGGATTTATGATCCGGATTTGCAGCAAGCGGTTCGTCAAAACCTGGATGAGCAAGTTGCCAATACACCGGCTTTGCTTCTGTCAGGAAATACCAGTCAGATTATGCAGTCTTACCGGGTCACTCAGCCAAATAAGGGTAAAACCTATTACACGCTGTATCCTAAAAATACCGATGGTGTTTTTGAGAGCCTGACCATTAGCTTTGGCGCCAATAAAGCACCGAGCCTGATGATCTTGCAGGATTCACTTGGCCAAACTACAAATATTAAGTTTAGTAATGTGAAAGTGAATAACAGTATTCCGGCTTCTACCTTTAACTTTACCCCGCCAAAAGGTACGGACATTATTGATCAATAATCAGAAGTATCAAGTAAATCAAAGAGCAACCGATTCTGGTTGCTTTTTTATTGCCGATTATCAGGATTGCTTTGAGCAGGCTACAAGGTTCAGCTATATCTAGACACAAGAGCATCTTAAAATAAATAAAAGTCGAGTCAATGAAATTGCAAAATTTTGGGAGCTCAGGATGAAGATCAATCTGTTTAAAACTGCTGAAATTTATGCTGTCTTATTAATCACTGTATATATGTTGGGCTGTCAGCCGCCATCCAATTCAGTTGTTACCCAAACAGATCCGTGGGTGCAGATTGAAACCAAGAGTATTCCCGTCAAAGGAGTGGCCAAAGTGGTGTGTGAAATAGAAGGCTGTGTACGCTTTGAGCTTCATACGGTGGATACCAATCTCGACTGGATTGATCAATATTTTATAGCGCGTATTCGGGATACCGAGCCGGTTGCATTCACCAAAGTGACTCAGAAAAATCCTAAAAAAGCCGATGAGCCCTATTATCTGGATCAGCGTTTTATCAAGGTAGTATTTATCGCTCAGCGTGATCATCTGGCGACTTTTGCCTTAATAAGTTCCAATCTGGTGAAGAATCAAACTGCATCAAGTGAACATGTGGAATATATCAATTTTGATCTGAAACAGAAAAAGCGTCTGGCTTTGCATCAATTGATGTTAAAGGGCGGCGAGCAGAAACTACTCAATGGGATATATCGAACCAATACTCGATGGCTACGCACACAGGGGATACAAGCACAGCAGTTAAAACTGAGTGATAACTATTATTTTGACAGGTCGGGTCTGGTGTTGGTGTACCCGGCAGGTGAATTAACGTCTAAAGTAGCAGGAACGCCTGAATTAAAAGTGTCCTATGTAGATTTGGGGGAAGTGATTTGGCCTGAATATTTAGCCATTTTACAGCCCAAGACTTCCTAAATATTGTGCTAATAAGGCACAGCTGTGGTCGTAGTCACTGTATTTTTTGACGTTAAGAGCTTACACTATAGCCAGTTTTTTTCTTCTGCAAAGATTGATTATGATCGACCCGAAATTACTCAGAAACAATATTGAGGCTGTAAATTTGGCCTTGGCAAAACGTGGTGTTCAACTCAATGTTGAAGAGTGGTCCTCCCTAGAAGCGCGCCGTAAAGAAATTCAGTCCAAGACAGAAACACTGCAAGCTGAACGTAATGCCGGTGCAAAACAAGTCGGTCAAATTAAAAAGGCAGGCGGTGATGCTTCTGAAATCATGACACGCATGTCTGCGATTGGTGATGAAATCAAAGCGGCTGAAGCAGCACTGGCTGAACTGCAAGCGGAGCTTGAAGAAAAATTACTGTCTATTCCAAACTTGCCAGATGAAGCTGTGCCTGAAGGCAAAGACGAAAGCGATAACGTGGAAATCCTGAAATGGGGTACACCACGTGAATTCGATTTTGAGATCAAAGACCATACTGACCTCGGTGAAATGATGGGCGGTCTGGAATTTGAAACCGCAACCAAATTAACCGGTTCTCGTTTCAGTGTTTTGAAAGGCCCATTGGCGCGTTTACAACGTGCATTGACACAGTTCATGCTGAATACGCATACAGACCAGAATGGTTATACTGAAGCTTATGTACCGTATTTGGTGAATGCGGATTCATTACGTGGCACAGGTCAGTTGCCTAAATTTGAAGAAGATCTGTTTAAACTTCAAGGCGAAAAAGAATTCTATTTAATTCCAACTGCTGAAGTGCCAGTGACTAACTTCGTGCGTGATGAAATCATTGATGCAGATCGTCTGCCATTAAAATATGCAGCACATACCCCATGTTTCCGTAGTGAAGCAGGGTCTTATGGCCGTGATACCCGTGGCCTGATTCGTCAGCACCAGTTCGACAAAGTGGAAATGGTTCAGATTGTTAAACCTGAAACGTCTATGCAGGCACTGGAAGATTTAACCGGCCATGCTGAAGGCATCTTGCAAGCATTAGGTCTGCCATACCGTAAGATCATCCTTTGTGGCGGTGATATGGGCTTTGGCGCGACCAAGACTTATGATCTTGAAGTTTGGGTGCCAAGCCAGAATACTTATCGTGAAATCTCTTCATGTTCAAACATGGGTGACTTCCAGGCGCGTCGTATGAAAGCGCGTTACCGTGCCGACCAGAAAAAAACTGAATTTGTACATACCTTGAATGGTTCAGGTCTGGCTGTTGGTCGTACCTTGCTTGCAGTGATGGAAAACTATCAGCGTGCAGACGGTTCGATTGAGATTCCTGAAGTATTGCGTCCATATATGGGTGGTGCGACTTATATCGACTAATGCTTGATATCAGCATCGCTAAATGTGCATGAAAATTGCATAGACAATCAGATTTAAAATTTTGAGGTAGTTCGTGGATATCTTTCCAATCTCGTTAAAGTTGCAACAGCAACCTTGTCTGATTGTCGGTGGTGGACATATTGCCTACCGTAAAGCGGTATTATTAGCAAAAGCAGGAGCAGTGATTCATGTCATTGCACCTGAAATTGATGCCAATTTACTTGAGATTGTTCAGCAGTCTCAAGGGCAATATGAGCAGGCACCATTCAGTACACAGATTCCTTTACGCCATTATCGTTTAGTGATTGCAGCAACAGATGATGCTGATGTGAATCGTCAGGTTTTCGAGCTGTGCGAAGCTGAAAATGTACTGGTCAACAGTGTTGATGATCCACCACATTGCCGTTTTATGGTGCCTGCGATTATTGACCGCTCACCGCTGGTGATTTCGGTGGCATCGAATGGCACATCGCCGGTGTTGTCACGCCAGATTCGGACTCAACTGGAAGCGACGATTCCACATGGCATGGGCAAGCTGGCTGAGTTTTCAGGCAAATGGCGCAGTCGCGTTAAAGCAAAAATTGTCAATCCGGATCAGCGCCGTATTTTCTGGGAAGATCTGTACGCCAGTCCGCTGAAAGAGCAGGTGTTTAATGACAATATGGCTGAAGCAGATCGTCTGATCGAGCAAGCATTACAAGAGTGGCAACAGCCGAAAGGTGAAGTCTATCTGGTGGGTGCAGGTCCAGGTGATCCAGAACTGTTGACCCTGAAAGCTTTACGTTTGATGCAGCAAGCCGATGTGGTGATTTATGATCGCCTGGTGTCTGAACCGATTATGGATCTGTGTCGCCGTGATGCGGAAAAAATCTATGTTGGTAAGGCGCGTTCCAATCATGCAGTTCCACAAGATGGGATTAATGCTTTATTGGTCAAATATGCCAGTGAAGGCAAGCGGGTTTGTCGTCTGAAAGGCGGTGATCCTTTCATCTTTGGGCGTGGCGGCGAAGAAATTGAAGAACTGTTTGCGGCAGGTATTACTTTTCAGGTGGTGCCGGGTATTACCGCAGCTTCAGGTTGTTCCGCCTACGCCGGTATTCCATTAACGCATCGGGATTATGCACAAAGTGTGCGTTTCCTGACAGGTCATTTAAAAGAAGGTTCGCCTGAATTGCCTTGGCGTGAGCTGGTCTATGAAAACCAGACCTTGGTGCTGTATATGGGACTGGTGGGATTGGAAAGAATCTGTGCGCAGTTAATCGCTCATGGTCAACGCGCAGATATGCCGGTGGCACTGGTCTCTAAAGGCACGACTCCTGAGCAAAAAGTTGTGGTGGGAACCCTTGCTGACATCGCCTCTAAAGTGTCTGAGCATCAAATTCAGGCACCGACTTTAACCATTATTGGTGAAGTGGTTCGCTTGCGTGAACAACTGCAATGGCATGAGCGAGGATAAGCAAAGCACTGCTTTGCCCGAGCGCAAGACGAAGGCTATGCCTGAGTAAGAGGATAAGCAAAAGTTGTCTCTTGGTTTGACCGTAAGACGAAGGCTATGCCTGAGTAAGAGGATCAGCAAAAGTTGTCTCTTGGTTTGACTGCAAGACGAAGGCCATGCCTGAGTAAGAGGATAGCAATAGTTGATACTTTTTGCCCGAGCGCAAGACGAAGGCCATGCCTGAGTAAGAGGATAAGCAAAAGTTGTCTCTTGGTTTGACTGCAAGACGAAAATTACACCTGAATAAAAGGATATGACGATTAATCTCATGGTCCGAATACAGGAAAAAGCTGTATCTAGATAACAGCACTGATGTTGCTGTTTGATCTATAAGTTGAAAGCTATATCTGAATGAAATGTATAAAGTGAGAAATAAGTGATCCACGTTGTTTTATATGAGCCCGAAATTCCTGCAAATACAGGCAATATTATTCGTCTGTGTGCCAATACGGGAGCACAGTTGCATCTGGTCAAGCCACTGGGTTTTGAACTGGATGATAAAAAACTGAGACGTGCCGGTCTGGATTATCACGAATATGCACGTATGCAGATTTGGGACACTATCGAAGATTGTCTGGCCGATCTGGCAAGTAAAGGCATTGCTCTGGATGCAGTCTATCCACTGACCACCAAAGGTTCTGAAACTCCGCACACTTCGGATTTAAACCGTCCTGTGGCCTTGCTGATGGGGCCGGAAACGCGTGGTCTGCCTGAACATGTTCGGATGATGTTCCCGCAGCAACACTGGATTCGTTTACCGATGGCAGAGAACTCTCGTAGTTTAAACCTTTCGAATGCCACGGCAGTGATTGTATATGAAGCCTGGCGTCAGCAGGGTTTTAAAGCGCTCTAAGCTTAAATTTACAATAATTTGAAAAGCTGCCTTTGGGTGGCTTTTTTATTTGCTAGGATAGAGAGATACAACTGATTGGAATAAGAAGGATATACGCGTGAAGCCGATATTAAAATTTGCCTTGGCCTGTTGTATTGGAATGACTGCTTTACACCTCGGTGCGCAAGAAGCAAGTGATGTAATGGGGGAAACGCAACAAGTTCAGCCAATTACGCAAGCGGAAATACAGCAAGGATTGGCTGACATGCAAAAACGCTTGGATGCGCGGATCGATAACTGGGGACAGAGTCTGAATTCCGATGATTTTGAATGGACTTGGCGTGGACGTAAATTGAAGCAGACCAAACGTCAGGAAGTCTGTGCTATTTTTCAGGATGTGGTCAATGAAATGTATCAGCTGGCGGTCAAGAATAAAGCCAGACTAAATCCGGAAGAGCAAAAATTATTGTCGAATAGAAGTCTGTTCATTGAAAAACTGGGCTATGAAAATAATCGGGTCAATACCCAAATGGGTTTTGATTGTCATTTATCCTAAGTAAAATCAAAAACATAAAAAAGGCGCTTAAAGCGCCTTTTTTATTTGAACCGGAACGATATTATTTATCGTCAAATTCGTTGTGCTGAGGTGCAGGATGCTTGAAACCTTTGGTTTTATAACCCAGGTACAAGATACCGCCAAATGCCCAAATCAGACCATATTTCAATGAGGTTTGATCAACTTCGAGCCATAAGGCAAATACTGCAATGAAACCTGCAAGTGGTACCACCACAAAGTTCAGAATTTCTTTCGCAGTTTTGGTACGACCATCACGTAAAGCATAGCGTGAAATGACAGACAAGTTTACGAAACTGAACGCCGTCAATGCACCGAAACTGATCAGTGAAATCACAAAATCAAGATCCATGAAGCCAGCTGTTAAGGCTACAGCACCGACAATCATAATGTTGTATGACGGTGTGTAGTTTTTCGGACTGATATGACCAAAGATTTTCTTGTTGATCACGCCATCACGGCCCATGACGTACATTAAGCGAGATACACCTGCGTGTGCAGAAATCCCTGATGCCATGACGGTAATGATTGCAAAACCAAGTACATAAGCCTGGAACAAGGACCCACCCACCAGCATCAAAATTTCCGGCTGAGTTTCAGCAATATTCTGGAAATATGAACCTGGATTGTTCGGGAAGTAAATCTGCATGAAGTAAGTGCTGATAATGAAAATAATACCGGCAATTAAAGCGGTCAAGAAAATCGCTTTAGGCAAAGTTTTTTCAGTATCTTTGGTTTCTTCAGCCAGCGAGCTTAAAGAGTCAAAACCAGTGAAAGAGAAGCACAGTAAAGTCGCACCAGTAATCAGGGCGCCTACTGACGTTAATTCATTCCAGAACGGTTCCAGACTCCAGAGCTGATAGCGTTGCTCAGCTGTGATTGGACCATCCGCATTAAAGCCAGCCTGTAACTTGCTGTAGACCATCCAGGTAAATACGGCAATGACAATCAACTGCACGAACACGATCATACTGTTGAAGTTCGCTACAAAGCGCGCACCACGTAAATTGATGCCAGTCATGAATGCAGTCAATACCACGACCCAAACCCAATGATTGATATCAGGGAACAGGGCTTCTAGGTAAATGACGGCAAGAATGATGTTGACCATTGGCGACAATAAATAATCGAGCCAAGATGACCACCCCACCATGAAACCCACATTCGGGTGAATGGATTTTTGCGCATAGGTATAGGCCGAACCCGAAGAAGGGTAGCGACGAATCATATGACCATAGCTCAAAGAGGTTAACAAAATTGCAATCAGTGCAAAAATGTAAGAGGTGGGAACGTGGAAGTTACTTTCTTCAGATACCAGACCGAATGTATCAAACAAGGTCATGGGTTGAATATAAGCCAAACCAATAATAATGATGTGCCAGAGTCCCAGCGTTTTTTGCAGTTTAGCTGCCGATTGAGTCCCAGAGATATTAGTCAACGGCGTTATCCTCTTAATCGTTGATCAAGGATCAGTCATATTTATAAGGATCGTTTGAGACGAACGATCCCCCCTACAGTTTTCTATAAAAGCCCGCCAATCTACTTGAAAAGAAGGGCTTTTGCTAGCTATTTTTTTGACTTTTGAGGTGCATAAAGTATGCCATTCAAATTAACGCAATGATTTCTTTATGCAAGATAAAAGCCTGATGTCTAAAAAAACATCAGGCTTTAATTTTCGCTATATTGGCTTATTTTTCAGTAATTACCAAGCCTTTTTTAAGATAGATTTTAAATCTTCCAGGGTGGCTTCTTTCGGGTTATAAATGATGGAACCATCGTTCAGGGCTTTCTCTGCCACTTCATCCAGCTGCGCTTCAGAAATCTTGCCGGTTTCACGTAATGTACGTGGCAGTTTGGTCAGACTATAAATCCGATCTCGCATGGTCAGAATAGTGGCAATGGTTTTGTCTGCGCGTAAATGTGCTGGTGTTTGCGCATAAATATCGGCACCTGCCAAAGGTAGCAACAGATCAGCAATCTTGTCACCATTGACCTCTTTGTTGTATTCCAGCACATACGGCAGGAACAGGTTCATACATAAACCATGCGGCAAGTGCACCACTGCACCCAGTGAATGACCGAGTGAATGCACAATCCCGACCATCGAGTTAGAAAATGCAATACCGGCCATGGTCGATGCTTGAGCCAGTTCCAGACGGCCTTGCGCATCATTGGGATTATCCAGCACATTGAATAGATGGCTACTGATCTTCTTGACTGCTGCGGTGGCATAAGCATCTGAGATTGGATTGGCTGCCATGCAAGTATAAGCTTCGACCGCATGGGTCAGTGCATCCATTGCGGTCATGGCGGTTAAATGCGGCGGCAAAGTCTGGGTCATGCGCGGATCTAAAATCGCAGCATGCGGCATCAAATAATACGATGCGAAAGGCATTTTAACATTCTTCTCAGTATCTGAGACGACGGCCACCATGGTGACTTCTGAGCCTGTCCCCGAAGTTGTTGGAATCACAAAAAATGGCTTCAGCGGCTTAGGCAGGTTATGGGCACCAGAATATTTAAGCAGGTCATCACCGCCTTCAGAGACCAGAATATTAGTTGCTTTGGAGGTATCAATGACTGAACCGCCGCCCACAGCAATGATCGCATCACAGTGATTTTCACGATACAGTTTCGCCGCACTACGTACTGTACCCAAGCTAGAATCGGGTGGTACGTCATCAAAAATGGCTACAATTGCAGCATCCGCCATTTCAAATGCAGCTTCAATCGGTGCCAGCAGATTATTGGCGCGTACACCTTTGTCGGTAATGATGAGTGGACGTTTGGCCCCCAAAGTTGCAAGCTCAAACGGAATATGTTCTAACGCGGCATGTCCGGCAATGACTTTAACTGGACAGAAAAATTCATAATAAGGTTTAGCCATGTTATACACTCCGTTTTAAATAAGATTGAGCGATTTTTAGATAAATACTGCTCGCTTCGCTTAGTTTTTCCTTGAGGCTGAGATTGCTTGGATATTCTTTGACAGCCAGTTGCGCCACCAGTTTAGGCAAAATCAGTGCTTCCATTTTATTTAGACAACGCACCAGACGAATGGCATTGGAAATATCGCCATCGGCAATCATGCGGTCATTGGCAAAGGCTTGAGAGGTGCTTTCCTGAAAGGAAAAAACTAAAAAAGCATGGTGCAGATGTTTAAAGGTAATAGTCAGATCAGGTGCTTTTTCCAGATTTTTCACCAGTTCCAATTGCTTGTCCTCAGTGACCCGCGCCACAAAGGCTGGGCCATGCGGAAAGACTTTCATGGAAAGAGTGAAATGGACTGGAAATTGAGCAACTTCCTGTTTGATTTCTTCATCCACCTGGCTTGCCATGACCAGACCGCGGCCAATCACATCCATCATGAGTTTGACATAGGCAAGCTGCAAAGCGGGTTTTACGGATTTAGTTGCAATCACGTGATGATCCCTATCTCAATATTATTGGTTTAGAGTAAATACTCTAATTTATTTGGGGGTGAAATGCAAAGGCTTTATCTTTGCTCGACAGTGACTTGATTAAAGTAACCGCTGTGGCGCAAAGTTTCAATAATTTCACGACATAACTGGTTGAATTGTGGCGGTTGTTCCAGTAGGTCGCTCATGCGAACCATTTCCAGTCCCGCATAACCACAAGGGTTGATGGTATTAAATCCGCTCAGGTCACAATCCAGATTTAAGGAAAGACCATGATAGCTACGGCCTTTACGAATTTTAAAACCCAGTGAACCAATTTTTCGTTCAGCCACATAGACCCCCGGTGCATCGGGTTTGGCATAAGCATCAATGCCGTATTTTTTCAGCAGATCGATCATCAGGTTTTCAGCATAGGACACCAGTGTACGCACATTCCAGCCTAGGCGATTCAGGTCAAACATGAAGTAAGCCACCAGCTGGCCCGGGCCGTGCCAGGTCACTTGACCACCACGATCGGTTTGAATTACCGGGATATTGCTCGATATCAGAATATGTTCTGGCTTACCGGCCTGACCTTGAGTCAATACATCCTGATGTTGCAGAATCCACAGCTGATCCGGACTATATTCATCACGGTTTTCCGTAAATGTTTTCATTTCCAGAAAGCGATCTTCATAAGGAGTAAGGTCGTGATATTGACGAATGATCAGCTCGGGCTTTTGCAGCACATCAGTCACAGGGAGTGTCCTTGGTAATTATAAAAAACTGGTCATAATTATAATGATTTCGGCATGAAATAGGGGCGAGACCTACAATATTTAAGCGCTAGCTCAGTCATTGTACAGGCATAAAAAACACGCCCGAAAGCGTGTCTTTTGTATTTTTGATTACAGTGCGGTTTTAATCAGCGGACAGGCGGCCAAATCTGCATATACGGCATGTACCTGCTCCAGTTCCAAAAAGCGCAGTTGTGCGGTAATGGAATGATATTTGCCAGTACGCGACGGTGTGATGGTCATCTCACTGCCATCAAATTCAGGAAAATGTTTTACAAAGATATCATTCACGGCCTGACGCAGTTCAATGCCAGCAAGGCCAATCAGTTTAATCGGATAATCCATAGGGA
This sequence comes from Acinetobacter sp. YH18001, assembly GCF_013416975.1. Taxonomy (NCBI): domain Bacteria; kingdom Pseudomonadati; phylum Pseudomonadota; class Gammaproteobacteria; order Moraxellales; family Moraxellaceae; genus Acinetobacter; species Acinetobacter sp. YH18001. Next base: position 44,467 of record NZ_VPEU01000017.1, read on the forward strand.
AAACCCAAAGATGTTCTTGAAGTTCACGAGATGGTGTACGGTCTAACATGGTAGTCCCCCTGATTTGAAACGCCTGCAATCATGCAGGCGTTTGGGTCTGTCTTGGCTACTTAAAATGGAGACACTGAAGTAAATTTCAAGTCCCCATAGCAAGCATCAAATCTTAATCATTCTCGAGGAATGAACGTAAATGTTCTGAACGTGATGGATGGCGAAGCTTGCGTAACGCTTTAGCTTCAATCTGACGAATACGTTCACGTGTCACATCAAACTGTTTGCCCACTTCTTCCAAGGTGTGGTCGGTCGGCATGTCGATACCAAAACGCATTTTCAGGACTTTGGCTTCACGTTCAGTCAGGTTTTCCAGAACTTCGCGTGTCGCTTCTTTTAGGCCTTCTGAAGTCGCAGCATCAATTGGTGACGTGATGTTGCTGTCTTCAATGAAGTCACCCAGATGCGAATCTTCATCATCACCGATCGGTGTTTCCATCGAAATCGGTTCTTTGGCGATTTTTAGCACTTTACGTACTTTGACTTCGTCCATTTCCAGACGTTCGCCCAACTCTTCAGGTGTCGGTTCACGCCCCATTTCTTGAAGAAGCTGACGCGATACACGATTGATCTTGTTGATGGTCTCGATCATGTGCACCGGAATGCGAATGGTACGTGCCTGATCGGCGATTGAACGGGTGATCGCCTGACGAATCCACCAGGTTGCATAAGTCGAGAATTTATAACCACGACGATATTCAAACTTGTCCACCGCTTTCATCAAGCCAATGTTACCTTCCTGAATCAGATCCAGGAACTGCAAGCCGCGGTTGGTGTATTTTTTCGCAATTGAAATCACCAGACGCAAGTTGGCTTCGACCATTTCTTTCTTGGCGCGACGTGCCTTAGCTTCACCAACGGCCATGCGTTTGGCAATGTCTTTAATGCCTTTTACATCAAGGCCAAGCTCTTTCTCGATATCGGCAATCTTTTGCTGGAAGGCCAATACATCGGGACGTACTTTTTCCAGATAGGCTTTCTGGTCTGCAGGTGTTTTCGCGATCTGTTCATCTAACCAGGCTGGATTCGATTCCTGTCCCGGGAAAGAAGTACGGAACTGGGTACGATCCATACGACCACGGCGCACGGCATAACGCATCACTTCACGTTCTGCACCACGGATCTGGTCATGCGTACCACGAATCATTTCTGAAATGATATCGAATAGACGCGGCGTGAATTTGAACATCATGAATACGGTCGCCAGTGCTTCCAGCGCAGCTTCAGATTCTTCGCTGTCACGACCATGTTTTTCGATGGCTGTTTTGGTATTCAACCATGCATTTTCAAGTTCAGTGAAGCGTGCTTTGGCAATTTCAGGATCTGGACCAGAATCAGCTTCTGAATCATCTTCAGTTTCAGCTTCTTCCTCTTCATCATCGTCCAGTTTTACATCTTTGGTCGATTTTTTCGAATCAGTCTTGTCTTCAGCGATCTCGACTTCTTCTTCGAGTACTTCAGGAATTTCTTCGTCTGATTCAGGATCTAAATAACCCGATAACAGGTCAGCAAGACGGCGTTCGCCCGCTTCATAATCTTTATATTCTTGGAGTACAACTTCTACCGCATTGGGCCAGTAAGCAATCGAGTGCAAAACATCACGAATACCTTCTTCGATGCGCTTTGCAATGCTAATTTCGCCTTCACGGGTTAAAAGCTCAACGGTACCCATTTCACGCATATACATACGCACAGGGTCAGTTGTACGACCTGGCTCATTTTCTACAGAGGCCAGTACGGCTGCAGCTTCTTCTTCTGCAACTTCATCGGCAGCTTCTGTAGTATCTTCGAACATCGTATCATCAGATTCAGGCGCGCGATCATGTACAGGAATACCCACGTCATTCAGCATCTGAATGATATCTTCAATCTGCTCGCTTTCTGTGATGGAGTCCGGCAGATGATCGTTAACCTCAGCGAAGGTTAAGTAACCTTGTTCTTTGCCTCGGCTAATCAGAGCCGCTACTTGTGAAGTAGGGGAAGTCATATCGCTCATCTTTTGCTTACTCTTCGTTGAATCTGTGACAGGAAAAACCGTACAACTTATGCACGATTTAAGCTCATTAAATTTAGTGAATAGCCTACGTATTTCATCAGAGTATTCAGCATTCAAGCTGTCTGATAAAATATTTAAAATGAAATTCAGTAATTTAAGATGGGGATGAATTTGTTATTTTCAAGTCCAACCCCGGCATCTGTGTATTTGACCAAAAAATGTGTAGTCAAAAAACATAAGGACGCAGGGTGGATTATATCATGTCACACAATGTCCTTAAAAAAAAGCCCTATTTACAACTTTAAAATACGAAAATTTAAATAAAACTTGACTTGTGGTTTTAGGCAAGATAAATAGCGCTAAAACCATTTACATTTTTCACTATGAGGAAGTTTTAGTGTCTTCTACAGATTTTGAACTAGATGATAGCTTCGGTGAGGATGATGTTAATTTCGATGAAGCTTCCAGCAAGCTGAGCGCTAAAGAGTCGTTGGAAAAACGTCGTCTGATTGATGACTTACTTTCACAACGTCGCTTGGAACGCGAACTCAAAGATTTTGACTATGACTTCGACGATGATGACGATTTTGATGACGAAGATTAACGAATTCGGATTTAGCATGGCCTGAATAAATGCTATGCTAAACCTTTCGGTTTTCTAAGTTTGGATGTTAGATGAGTGCTTTAGATTTAGACCTGTTGAGTGAATATCTAGATGGTGACCAAAATGAACATGGTCTAGATTTCGCAGCAACCCATGGTTTCTTATGTGCTATTGCAGTAGGCCCAAAATTCGACAAATGGTTAGACGAGCTTTTTGATAGCAATCAAAAGAAAGTGCCTGCAGAAATCATCACTCAGGTACAAGCATGGTTAGAGTCTATCCGTCAAAGCTTAGCCAATGAAGAAGGGATTACATTCCCATTTGAAATTGAAGAAGCAGACACCGAATCAAGCTTGGGTGACTGGAGTGTGGGCTTTGTCGATGCCATGTTCCTGAACGAAGAAGCTTGGTTTACTGAAGAATTTGAAGAGCAACTGGTAGATTTAACTCTGCCAATCATGGTCTTCAGCGGCATTGATGATGAAGATCCGCAAATGGAAACTTTCCGTCGCAATGGCCAGTTAATGGACGAACTTGCAGAAGAAATTCCAGACAACTTAAATGAATTGTATCTGATGTATCACACTCCAGAATAATTCATAAAAAAAGCACCGCACGGTGCTTTTTTTAGCTTTGGACTTTTATCAAAGCATCGAAGGGATTTTATTTTCTTTCAATACCGACCCGTTTGCTCAGACTGTAGCGGGCATAGCCATTATAGGCAATATGAAAGATCAAACCATGTACCGCAATCACAGCGGCCATCAGAAATGAATTCGGGCCCCTTCCGGTATAAGCCATGTTGTTGAAGATGGCTTCAGTCTGTGGATGCATCCAGATCACAACAAATATAAAAATAAACCCAAATGTAATCGCAATGATGGTAGAACCCCATACCAGTTTGCTTTTCTCTTCCTTGCTGGGTAAACGTTGTTCTCTCTTCACAAAGTATCGGGCACTGAGAAAGGCCGACGCGATCAGGGCCGGGATCAGGAGAATCGCGCCCAGATTGAATACATAAATGAGTACGCCCACGAATAGAACCAAGCTAAGATAAACGGTGGCAAAATATTTAAGATAGTGCGACATCGTTTTAGCCTCCTTCATGCTGAGGTCTATTCAGGATGGACGATTTTTACGCTGCTGTCTACGGTAGATAACCCAGGCAATAATGACTATAACAATCGCAATAATCACATAACTGACTTTACTGAAAATTTGCTGCATCAACTCTTGGTTTTCACCAAAGTAAAATCCGACACAGGCCAAAAACGTGGTCCAGATGATGGTTCCGAGTGTGCTATAGAACATGAATTTCCAGAAGGGCATACGGCTCATGCCGGCAGGAATGCTGATCAGTGAGCGGACGGCAGGAACCATGCGGCCAAAAAACACAATCCGATGTCCATAATGTTCAAACCAGCTCAGTGATTTTTTCACATCATTGGATTTGATAAACAGATATTTGCCATAACGGTCGACAAACTTGAAAATGGAATCGTGATTGAATTTATAACCCACCCAGTACAGCAAGGCTGCTGCTAGTAATGAGCCAATGCAACCGGCCATGATCACCCCGACCAGTATTAACTCACCCTGAGAGGCCGAATAGCCCGCAGAAGGCATAATGATTTCGGAAGGGATGGGTGGGAAGACATTATCCAGAAACATGAGCAGGGCAATACCCCAGTAGCCCAGTTGTTCCATGACGGAAATAATCCATTCAGTTAAATTCATAAGATGGTCAAAATAAAAAATACTGCCTGTATCCTAAGCAGTATTTTTTATGCGGTAAAGTCTTGGAATATAAATGAGCAGGCAGAATCAGCTATGTGTCAGCGTATAAATATAGACTTTGCGTAAGCCATAGGCCAAACAGACAGGTAAAACACTCAGCAGCATAAAATGAATGACACTGGTATTAAGATGATAACCAATAAACAGCGCTAAAATCGCGCCAATCACAGTTCCCAAGATGACCACAAACACATGTGACTGGCTCTCAAGCTCGTCATTAACCTGATGAAGTCGTTGTTGTTTTATATTCTCTTTGGGTTGAAACTGAACCAGATTATCTGGATCTCGAGCAAGTGAACTGGTCATGTTATATTCCTTTTCATTTTAAAATTTAAGTTAATAATGAAAGACTTGGCTTAAGATAGACTTTTCAATAGACTAGCAATCTTGCTTGGAAAAAAATAAGGTTCTTGGTAATGAATTGGTGAGAGTTTTATTACTGTTGTAATTTTTATGTAAATAAAAAACCCTCCGAAGAGGGTTTTTATATATTTTCTTACAAAGCGGCTGGCTTAGAGACGTTTACGTTTTGCTGCCAGAATTTGGGACTGACGCATACGGAAACCGTCTTTTTGTTTCTCTGTGGTCTTGTCAATGCAGTACACGCAAGAGACACCATGTTCATAACTTGGCAGCGCCACTTCTTCAGGAAGCAAAGGCCAGCCACAGGCATGGCATTTGGTGTTTTGACCTTCTTCGACACCGTGTGTTACTGCTGTACGGCCATCAAATACGAAGCATTCGCCTTCCCACATACTTTCTTCAGCCGGAGTTTCTTCCAGGTATTTTAAAATACCGCCTTTCAGGTGATACACCTCTGTAAAACCTTCTTGCAGAAGCAGAGAGGTTGATTTTTCACAGCGAATACCACCGGTACAGAACATGGCAATTTTCTTGTCTTTGTGCTGTTCCAGATTATTTTTCACATATTCAGGGAATTCACGGAAGCTTTCAGTTTTCGGGTCAATCGCGCCTTTGAACGTTCCTGCTTTGTATTCGTAATCGTTACGGGTATCAACCAGAATCACGTCATCACGTGCAATCAGTTCATTCCATTCCTGAGGATCAAGATAGTGACCGACCAGATCACGTGGTTTCACTTCTACCCCTAAAGTCACGATTTCTTTTTTTAATTTAATTTTCATTTTACGAAATGGCTTGTCAGAGCTGTCTGACTCTTTATATTCCATCTCAACAAAGCCTTCATTGAGAAGGAACTGGTGAATTTGATCAATCGATGCACGGTCACCTGCAACCGTACCGTTAATCCCTTCACCCGCTACAATGAGTGTTCCACAAAGGTTGATTGTTTTTACCAAGTCTAAAAGACGTTGTTGAAGATCGGCAGGATCTTGAACTTCTTTGAATTGATAAAGTGCGGCAACAACCCAACCTGAGGTCGCTTGCTGTTCTACAGGTGCAAGCTGTTCTACAGTAGCGTTCATGGAATACTCCAACGTAGCATGATAATTTAAAGGCGCATATTTTAGCGTGATTCGAGTGAATAAGCGAGTAAAACACTTGCCTTTTAACAGGCTTCAATTCATGGGGGAGAGCGTGTATAGTCATGCCCGACCCGGAATTTTGTAAAGTTTTATGCAGTGATGCAGGTACTGGAAGTTGCAGTATCTTTGGAGTGTGTTTTGAGTTCAGATCGTCGTATTGCGTCTTTAACCCCGTGTGCTGGGCGTTGCTCGACCGTATTTGGTGATGCGGTATGTCGTGGTTGCCGCCGTTTCAATCATGAGGTGATTCACTGGAACACTTATGGCGCTGATCAGCATCATGCCGTATGGCGGCGTCTGGATGCACAGCTGGATCAGATTTTAGTGCCGTTGTTGCCACATGCAGATATCGTCAAGGTTCAAGCCTTTGTGCTGTCAAAACGGGTACGTTTACGTGACGATGCCTCCAAAGGGCGTAAGCTGTATCATGCTTTAAAGCTCTGTGAAAAAAATCGGCATTTTACCGATGATAGTGGTTTGGGGATTCATTATAAGCAGGTACGTCCACTCTGGGATGAATTTGAGCGCCGGATTCTGGCTTTGGCCACTGCCAGTTATGATCTGGCTTTTCTGCGGGCGGATGGCATTAGTCAGCATCTGATTCATCTGCAGGAAGAGGAATAAGTCCTCTTTTTTTATGCAAAAAATAACAACAGCTGAAGGAAGAGCATGAATATCAGTGAGTATCTCTTGTATTGTCTGGCTGTTGTGGTAATGATCGCCACGCCTGGTCCGGTGATGTTGCTGGTGGCCAGTGCCGGTCTAAAAGGCGGTTATGCTGCGGCTTTAAGAACTATTTTTGGCACCAATTTCGCTTCATTGATACTGATTGCTTTATCGATATTAAGCCTGAAAGGTTTGCTGGTCATTAATGAACAGTGGCTGGATGCCATCAAGTTGCTGGGTTGTCTGTATATTGGTTATCTGGGGCTGCAAACATTTCGGGAGGTGATTTTTCAGCAAGCAGAGTCAGCTCAAAAGAAGTTATCTCCGGTACGTGGCGGCTTTCAGCAGGGTTTTCTGGTCGGTATTTCCAATCCCAAAGATATTATTTTCTTTGCGGCTTTTTTCCCGCAGTTTATTGGTATTACATCTGATCTCGATTTAAGTCTCATAATCTTAACCCTGAGCTGGATCGTGCTGGATTTCCTGACCCTGTCAGTGGTGTATTTGGGTTTTAATCGTTTATCCCGTTCTCGGTTGTATCCGCATTTGCTGGCCTTGTGTGGTCTCATTCTGCTGATCATTGCTCTTTACGGCATTTATCAGATCCTGATTTAAAAAAGTACTGCACAGTTGTAAGATTCCTGCCTGGCATATGCGCTAAAAATCATGCTAAGGTAAAATCAAATAAAAATTGAACAGATCAGCATGTCTAAAACAGTACCCAAGCCCGATCATCCATTCTCACCGCTGTTATTTATTCAACCTGCTGTTATTCAGATTCTTCAAATCATTGGACTCGCGCTGATCGCTGTCAGTATCGTATATCTGCTGGCAGCAAACTGGTGGATGCTGCCGAAATTTGTCCAGTTGTTTATGCCGCAAGTTTTATTGCTGGGTTCGGCATTGCTGAGTGTGCATTTCGCTGCGCGAGAAAAGTTAAGACAAAGTCTGGATACTGTATCGGGTTTAATGCTGGGCTTAAGTCTGGCGGTGATTGGGCAGATTTATCAGACCGGTGCTGACAGTTATCAATTGTTTTTGCTTTGGGCCTTGTTACTTTTGCCTTGGCTGTATCGACCGAATATTGGTGTGTTTGCATTATTTTGCGTGGTCAGCCAGCTGGCGCTTTATTTTTATTTTAAACAAAGCTTTTGGTTGGTACGTGCTGAAACTGCCTATCTGCTCAGTCTTAATCTGTTGACCGGACTGAGTCTGATCTATGCATTACGCTATTATCCGGTTTTACGCTATCTGTTGATTGCCGTGGTGGTACTCATTTCGGTATTTAGCATGTTTCGATTTATCGACTCGAATTCGATCTGGTATTTGGCTTCGGTACTGGTCTTAGCACTGTTATTTAGTGCTTATTTCTATACTCGGCAGCAACAGCTGGAAACCAGTTTGCTGGTTGCAGGGCTGGCACTGAGTTTTAGCATTCTGATTTTTGATCTCACAGACCAATATTTGCAAAATTCAGCTGCAGGCTTATTGGTGCTGGCTTTGCTCATCTTTGGCTGGTTTGCGGCGATTAGTGCGCTGCTGATAAAGCTGTTACCCCAGAGCCGGTTTTCGGTCATTCCACTGGCGCTGGGCGCATGGATTGCTGGTGTGATACTGGCCATACTGTTGCTGACCTATTGGGAAAGTTTATCCATCCTGATGGGGCTAATCTTTATCGGGATTGCCTGGTGGTTGATTCATAGCAAGCCTTCAGTTTTTCTGCGGCAATTGGCTTATTGTTTGTGGGTCTGCGGTCAGGCTGCTGTCCTGATTCATACCGAATTGTTGACAGATAGTTTGTTGTTGATCTGGCTGATACAAATCGGTATTACGTTGCTAAGTATCATGAATCGCATGCATTGGCTGGTGCTGCTATTACAGTTATTACTGGCTCATGCGTTGGGAATTGCAGTTTTAATCGAGCAGCACCCATTTTCTCATGACCATCGCCTGATCACATGGATCATGCTGTTGAATTACAGTGTGCTGACCGTGGCTTTACTCACTGCAAGACACTGGCTTGCTTCAGCTTATGCCAAAAGTGTGAATCTGTGGATGATCAGTATTTTGGCAGCAACGGCTATTTTTCAATGTCTGTTGCAATTTGGCGTAGCGCAGCAACTGCATCCGCGCGGTATAGATGAAGCAATTGTTTTCTATATTTTACCCGCAGTATGGCTGCTGAGTTTTATCGGAATACATCTGAAGCAATTTTCGCTGACACCACTCTGGCTGATTCCTGCCGCAGGCATTTTACTGATTGCACTGGGCTATTTTGAAATTTTCATCATTCTGGTACTTATGGCCTGGGCGATGGTCAATCAACAGCGATTGATGCAGGCCTTATTGGTTCTGTTACTGATCTTCTGGTTATGGTTGCTGTATTACAATCTGGGACTCAGCTTTTTATTTAAGAGTGTCAGTATCTTTGCTTCAGGTCTGCTGGTTTTGCTTCTGGCTTATGTGTTGAGCTCACCGAAATTTCAGTCGAAAACAGGAGTGACCTCATGAAAAAGTTTTGGGTGCTACACCTGAGTATTTTTAGTATTGCCTTATTTGTGGGCTTAATTATCCAGCATGAATGGCATTTAAGAAATAGTCAGAGTATTTTTGTTAAGTTGGCGCCCGTCGATCCGCGTTCGATTTTGCAGGGCGATTATATGGCGCTGAATTATCAGTTGCATTTTGCTGGTCTAGATGCTGATGAAACTGCCCTGAATCAAACAGGTTCAGATATCACTATTCAGGATTTTAAAGATCGGTCTCAGATCATGAGCTATGTACGCTTGGATGCACAACGACGGGTGATACGAAGCAGTTTTGATCCGCGTCTGTTACAAGTTCATCCGGCATCTTCCGCAAAACTGCTGTTAAAGAATCCACGCAATAGTTTTGAAGCTTTATATCCGGCGGCCAATAGTTTTTTATTCGCCGAAGGCCTGGAGCCGTGTTATCGCAGTGCCAAATTTGCCGAACTTAAGCTTAAGGAAAATGGAAAGGCTTTACTGGTTAATCTTGTTGACTCCCATTTAAAGCCCCTAAATTGTGAAAGTTCTAAAAGCTGGCGGCAGGGCAGTTAATTATATTTAGTCATTCTGGCCATAAAAAAGCCCGCGAGGTGCGAGCTTTGGGAATCTGGTCGAATCGACTTAAGCGACTTGTACCGGAATACAGTTGGCAGTATGGCTGACGGTATTGTTTGGATTTGCATAGACCAAGCGTGGCTGATGTGCATTTGCTTCAGCTTCAGTGAAATCACCAAAAGTTGCAATAATGATGATATCGCCTACATCGGCTTGATGTGCAGCGCCACCATTGACTGAAATGATGCCTGAATTATCTTCGCCACGAATGGCATAAGTTGCAAAACGTTTACCATTGGTCACGTTCCACACATGAATTTCTTCGTATTCGCGAATGCCAGCTAAATCCATCAAAACGCCATCAATTGCACATGAACCTTCATAGTGTAATTCTGCATGTGTAACGTGAGCGCGGTGAATTTTGCATTTTAATAAACGAGATAGCATGGCTAGCGTCCCCTGAGTTGAACTAAGACTTTGATCATCATATGGTTGAATCAATTTCTACGACACTGGATAAGTGGGTAGGCTTGCGCATTTTGCGCTTAAATGATCTTTCTGACAAGCGGAATTGTCCAGCGATTTTTGAATGATCAGTTCGGCTTATAGGCATTAATTTGATTCATGGCTTGCTGTACTTCTGCATTCACCAGCATTTTGGTACGTGCGAGCGCATGTGAAATTGCATCATCCATTAACTTTTGTTCGCTGCTGGGCGCTTTGCTGAGCACATGACCAGAAACACGGTCTTTGGCACCAGGATGGCCGATTCCAATACGCAGGCGATGGAAGTTTGAACCAATATGCGGCACGATATCGCGTAGACCATTATGACCACCGTGACCACCACCCGTTTTCAGACGAATGATACCAGGATTCATATCCAGTTCATCATGGGCAATCAGGATCGATTCAGGTGCGATATTGTAGAATTTGGCGAAAGGAACAACACTTTTACCGGAAAGGTTCATAAAGGTTGTAGGTAGAAGAAGACGAACGTCTTGACCTTCGATATTGCCACGACCACTAAATCCATTGAATTTCGGGTCTTTCTTGAGGGTAATGCCATATTGCTCTGCAAGGCGTTCTACGAACCAGGCCCCTGCATTATGGCGGGTTTGGGCATACTCAGAACCTGGGTTGCCCAAACCAACAATCAGTGAAATATTTGACACTAATTACACCATTAACACTTATGCGCGTTTAAAGTCAGCGTGCATAGGCGTGTTTTTAGCTGGGTGACGTTGTAAGGCTTGGATTTTCACGCTTTCAACTTTACCGTCTACATCAATTTCGATAACTTCTTCAAAGAAAGAGTTGTTTTCTAAGAATTTAACAAGCTGACGAAGCTCAAGAGTAACAGCTACAGGAGCAGCTTCGCCACCGTAGATGATTGCAGGAACTTTAGCTTGAAGACGAAGGCGGCGGCTCGAACCTTTCCCTTGAACTGCTTCTTCACGTGCTGCTGCGTTTAATACGAAGTTTGCCATGATAGACATCCTATTTAAGTTAAATGAACCAGACTTGCGACCAGTCTAGTGAGTAAAAGCCCTACCAAATGGCAGGGCTTTGAAAATTCAGCGCTCTATTATAGATAAGAATCGAACATTGCGCTAATAGATTCTTCGTTGTTAATGCGACGAATCGTTTCGGCAACCATGCTGGCTACGGAAACCTGGCGAATCTTGCCCAGTGCTAAAGCTTCATCTGAAAGTGGGATGGTGTCACAAACCACCAATTCATCAATCACAGAATGTCTTAAGTTTTCTAATGCTTTACCAGAAAGTACTGGATGCGTTGCATAAGCAACAACCTTGCGAGCACCGAAAGTTTTCAATGCATCAGCTGCTTTGCATAAAGTGCCTGCAGTATCTACCATGTCATCGACGATGACACAATCACGATCTTTCACATCGCCAATCAAATGCATCACTTGTGATTCATTCGCTTTTTGACGACGCTTATCGATGATTGCAAGATCGATATCACCCATTTGTTTCGCAACAGCACGTGCACGAACCACACCACCGACGTCAGGTGAAACCACCATCAGGTTGTGATGTGACTGCTGACGTAAGTCAGCAAGTAGCGCTGGTGTACCGTAGATGTTGTCTACAGGGATATCGAAGAAACCTTGGATCTGGTCAGCATGAAGATCAATCATCACAACGCGGTCAATACCTACAGTCGTCAGCATGTCTGCAACGACTTTAGCAGTAATTGGCACACGGCTTGAACGTGGACGACGGTCTTGACGAGCATAACCAAAGTAAGGAATCACGGCAGTAATACGACCTGCACTTGCACGACGCAAAGCGTCAGCCATGACTAAGATTTCCATCAGGTTATCGTTAGTAGGAGCACAAGTAGGTTGCACGACGAATACGTCTTTACCACGAACGTTTTCAGTAATCTCGACAGCGATTTCACCATCAGAGAACTGACCTACAGAGGCAGCGCCTAGAGGAATATGTAAGTGACTTACGACTTTTTGAGCGAATTGTGGATGCGCAGATCCACTAAAAACGACAAGATTGGGCATGAAGCACCCTTGGCGGTTGGGATATATGGGAATAGATGGCAGGGGTAGCTGGATTCGAACCAACGGATGCCGAGATCAAAACCCGGTGCCTTACCACTTGGCGATACCCCTAATGCGGCAGAACTTTAATATTTTTACGGTAAAGTGTCAAGGTAAATTAACAGTCTTACAGCAAATGAGTGTTCTGTCTTTTTTCGAGAAAATGGCAGGGGTAGCTGGATTCGAACCAACGGATGCCGAGATCAAAACCCGGTGCCTTACCACTTGGCGATACCCCTAAATTTGATGAACTGTAAGATGGCAGGGGTAGCTG
>NZ_VPEU01000018.1:0-54679 GCF_013416975.1 Acinetobacter sp. YH18001
GGTAAACGCCATAAGAATGAATGAGTCTACAAATAGTTTATGAGTGACAAACGAACCCATTGCCCTACCTGTTCCACCACCTACAAGGTCATAGTTTTCAATCTCAGAGTAGAAAGAACAACAAAATAGAAAGGATTAATACCCCTTCTCTTCTTCGACAAAAGTCTAATAACTAAATCTTGCTCTGGATAGTCATTTTTTCACCATTTTAAGACTTTTTTTATATCTAATAATACTTTTTTAATATCAAAATTTTTTATTTATACATTTTAGCTCTTAATATTTCAGTTTAAAAAGATCAAGAAATTATAGATTTCTACATTATTTACACGTTTTATTTGCCAGCCTATTGACTGAATGGCCGAACAAGAAGAAATTATGCGATTCTCCACATATGGCTTTTACTTAATCTGTGCTTATGCTAAATAAATTCATTGGCGAATCTGCATTTAAACTTGCGGGTTGGCAATATCATGTCGAACCAGATGTACTCGAAGACAAACAGGTCATTATTGGCTTTGAACATACTTCAATGATGGATGCGGTGCTGTCGATTGCCCTCTTCCAGATTTATGATCTTAAAGTTCATACCTTGATCAAAAAAGAACTATTTAAAGGACCTTTCAAACCGCTATTAAAAGCTGTCGGCGGTATTCCTGTTGACCGCAAGGCCAATAAAGATATCGTGACCCAGATGGTGGAGCATTTTCAGAATAATGAAAAGTTTAATCTGGTGATTGCACCAGAAGCGACACGTGCCAAGCAAGGTGAAGCACGTAAACCGATCCGTACCGGCTTCTGGCATATTGCCAAAGCTGCCAATGTGCCGATTGTGTTGCTATATGCCAATTCCAGAACCAAACAAGGTGGCATTTTAGGCAAGATTTATCCAACAGATCTGGCTCAAGATCTGGCCTTAATCAAACAGCTCTATAAAGATAAAGTGGATCTGGATATTGTCATTCCGGAATAAGCTCAGTAACAGTGCTCGACATGAACAGATCCTTTGCTGTTCATGTCCTCCTAAAGCATTTGTATAAATTTGAAAAATAAAATCAAAAACTGCACTATAGCATTCCCCTTTTCTATCAATTTAATACAATTTTTTTGTTTTATCCTGAAATCTCAAATCCAGACACTTTTTTTTAAAAAAAAGCTTATGGTAGAATTTCGGCATTCTGATAGGCATACAGCCAATCTACAAGGAGCAAAGTTCGCATGGCGGGTCATTCCAAGTGGGCCAATATTAAGCATCGTAAAGCAAAACAAGATGCGAGTCGTGGTAAGCTTTTTACCAAATATATTCGTGAATTAACCACTGCGGCAAAACTCGGTGGTCCAGATGCAGGTAGCAACCCTCGTCTGCGTGCGGTGGTTGAAAAAGCATTATCTGTAAATATGACACGTGATGTGATCAACCGTGCCATTCAACGTGGTGCGGGTGGCGAAGATAACGACGACCTGAAAGAAGTGACCTATGAAGGTTATGGTGTAGGTGGTGTTGCTGTTCTGGTAGAGACCATGACAGACAACCTGAATCGTACTGTTCCTGATGTTCGCCATTGCTTCTCAAAAACCAATGGTAACTTAGGTACTGCCGGTTCAGTGGCTTATCTGTTTACCAAACGTGGCGAGATCACTTTTGAAGATGTTTCTTTAGAAGATCAAATCATGGAAGTAGCTTTGGAAGCAGGCGCGGAAGATATTGAAATTGCTGAAGATGAAATTCTGGTAATTACCACGCCTGAAAGCTTTGGTGATGTACAGGATGCGCTCACTGCAGCAGGTCTGAAGTCTGACAATGCTGAAGTGGTGATGAGCCCTTCAACCAAAGCTGAAATTACAGATGTTGATCAAGCCAAAATGATTTTGAAAATGATCGATATGTTTGAAGATTTAGATGATGTTCAAAACGTATATACCAACGTAGAGTTTACTGATGAAGTGATGGCGCAATTAGACGCTTAAGCTTGATCAAAACTAAAAACGCACCCTTGGGTGCGTTTTTTATAGTTGTCTACTACTCTCGCCTAGGATCAAACTTTATTGAGTAATCCGCTACAGTTAAAGACATTATATTCTTTAATGACAAAGCTCGAATGCAGTGCAACCACATGCTCAATTTTCCCGATACGCTTGAGTAAAATTTCACTATAATTTTCCATATCTCGCGCCACTACTTCGACAATAAAATCCGCAGACTGGCCGGTGACCAAAAAGGCATTAATCACTTCGGGAATACTTTCCAGTTCTTCCAGAAATTTAGCAAAAGTATCACTATCATGTTTACTTAGCGACACCTGTAACAGTACATGCAGCGTGAAACCTAATTTCTGATAATTAATTTCACGCTTTAAGCCACTGATAATATTGTGATCGATCAAGTGTTTGATCCGGCGATGGACTGAACTCACAGATAAATTTACCCGCTCTGACAGTTCATTCAGATTGACATCCTCATGGGTCAATATTTCTAGAATATGTTTATCGAAACGATCCAGTTCCATTTTTATACTCTTTCTTAATAATCAATAAAAATAGCAAAATATTGCGCTCTCCCTGTTATACAATATTTATTTATTTTTCACAAAGTTTTCATATTCTGAAAATATTTTCCAAATCTTCTGCCATTTTATAAAGTAACTTTCAATCCTGAACCAGATAACCGTTAATCATATAATTCTAAAAAATGACCAATGGTAATTTCTATTAATTATTTATTTTTTAATAGTTTAAGTTTAATTAGTCCAGCAAAATACAAGCCAGACCTTCAAGTACCCGCACAGTTCAGCCACTTATCTTTTACAAGTGTATAGAAATAGATTAAAACAAAGCCGCACTAAAAATAAAAATAGCATTTTTCAAAAATATTAAATAAGGAATGCTCATGGCTTCTAAAATTTTAAGTTTGATTAAAACCAAGGTGAGTCCTGTCTTAACGGCTGAAACACAAACTAAAAGCCTGTTAGGTGGCTTATTCGCTGGAACAGCCTCAGGTACGCTTAGCAATCTCATTGGCAGTCTAAACAGCTCTAATTCACAACCTTCCGTGAGCTCATTATTAAACAGCCTTCTCTCTGGACATAGTCTGAACAGCGCAAATCTGAGCAATTTATTAACTCAGTTGTCTGGTTCAAATGCTTCGAAGTTAGATATTCAGAGTCTGATCAGCAGCTTAACCCAATCCAATGGGGGCAGTTTTAATATTGGCCAGATCACCAATTTGTTGAATGGCCTAATGGCGAACAATAGCAGCAATCTGGATATTGGTGCTATTTCCAAACTCGTCGGCGGTCTCATCGGCGGTAATGGCGAGATTGATATTACACAAATCGTTCAGCTGGTCAGCGGCCTGATCGGCGGTTCTGGTGGTTTAGGTAATATCGACATTGCTGCAATTGCAGATCTGGTCAGCAAGCTCATCGGTGGTAATGGCGAGATTGATATTGCACAAATCGTTCAGCTGGTTGGTGGTCTGATTGGTGGGTCTGGTGCACTGGGTGATATCGACATCGGCGCGATTGCAGATCTGATCGGCGGTTTAATCGGCGGCAATACAGGCAATGATTTTGATATCGGTGCTATCACAGATTTAATTAGCGGTTTTGTCGGTGAGAATGCAGCGGGGGATTTTGATCTCGATGGCTTTACCGATTTACTCAGCGGCCTGATCGCGAATGGCTCAAATGGCATAGATTTAGGAGGATTATTGGGTAATCTCAATCTAGATAGTGATCTGGATCTGGGTACTCTGATCGAAGGAATTTCCTCTGCTTCAAACGGGTTTGATCTAGGTAGCATTGTCGGAGGCATTGGGCAATTGATTGATAATAGCTCTTCGATTGAATTACCTGATCTAGGTGATCTGGTCCAAGATGTGGGTGCCACAGATTCCAATATTGACTTGTCTGCTATTCTGCCTGACACTCAAGATACGATTCAGAATATTGGCAGTGGTGGTGGTTCATCCAGCTTTGATTTTGGTTCACTTCTCAATAATTTTACTAAAAATATTGATATCGACCAGACTAATCCTTGGGGTTAGTCATCATCTCATTAAAAACGCGCTTAATGCGCGTTTTTAATTTTAGGATTTGCCTTGAAGCTTATACACCACGCCAGTCTACCCGTGCATTACGCTCAGTCCGATAAATACGACAAATATATTCACCCAAAGGCAACGCATTTAAATGTTGCTGATAATCACGATATTCTTCGGACAAGGTTTCAAAATTTTCTTTTTCCCACGGCGTCCCCGGAATCGCCAATAATGGAGCAAGCATAGAGCAGACAGCAATATCCGCCAGACCTAAACGATTTCCGACAAAATAATATCCACCTTGACTAACCAGCATCTGATTGAGTTGCTGTACAGTGACATCAATATGCTGTTTGGATTCCGCCACAGTTTCCTCATTCAATGCATAACCCTTGGCGACCATCGCTTTTAATAAAGGTTTAGAAAATTTTTCAAACTGGCGCAAATAGCCCTGCTCACCAATTAAAATATCGAGAGATTCATGATCGGAAGTCAGCGCTTGAGAGAGCATCCAGCGGCGGACATGACGACCCAGCTCCAGAGTAATTTCATTAATTTCTAAGGCTTTATTTCGAAAATGTCCTTCAGCATACAATAAACGATGTTCTGGATAAGTATCATCCAGATAAAGCGCAATCTGGGTTGAATCTGCAATCCATTTGTCCTGATCGCGCAAAATAGGCAGACGATTCTGTCCTGTTTTCAGTCGGGCAAAAGCCCGATGTACGCCGGGAATCAGGTTGTGAGCAACATAGTACAGCTCTTTATGGTCCAGCATCCAACGTGCTTTTTCGCAAAAGTGAGATAAAGGAAACTGGTATAAAGTTCGCATGCATGCTCCATGTTTATCGTTATTGGATCAGGGCGTATAGGCCGCTGTTTTATTCAGATACTTTAGTCACTCAATTTTAGAAAAACAATGTGATTTTTATCCAAAAGTACAATACTGGCTGATTATTCCTCTATATTCGGCGGACTCATAATAAATCCGGGAAAGCTCAGCGGAGCTTTTAAGTTATAAGAAGCATTTGATTGCAATAAACCACAAGTGCATGACCTGACTTTAGCCGTGCTTTCATGTAAAATCGGGGGCAATTTTTATATAACGCTTTTGTGAGTTATTTCATGGGTTTTAATTGCGGTATTGTCGGCTTGCCGAACGTTGGCAAATCTACACTTTTCAATGCTTTAACCAAAGCTGCTATTGCTGCAGAAAACTTCCCGTTCTGTACCATTGAACCAAATACCGGCATCGTGCCTGTTCCTGACCCACGTTTAGACAAATTGACAGCAATTGTTAAACCGCAGCGCGTGATTCCAACGTCTATGGAATTTGTGGACATCGCAGGTCTGGTCGCTGGTGCTTCTAAAGGTGAAGGCTTAGGTAACCAGTTCCTGGCCAACATCCGCGAAACTGATGCAATCGCTCACGTGGTACGTTGTTTTGAAGATGAAAACGTCATTCATGTGAATGGTCGTATTGATCCACTGGATGATATCGCCACGATTAATACAGAACTCGCGCTTGCAGATCTCGACGCGGTGGCGAAAGCGATTACCCGTTTGACTAAATCTGCCAAAGGTGGTGACAAAGAAGCAATTGCTACTAAAGCAGTATTAGAAAAAATCCAGCCTTTACTCGATGAAGGCAAACCGGCTCGCGCAGCGGATCTGGATGATGACGAACGTAAACTGGTACGTGGCTTTGGCTTAATGACGCTTAAACCAACCATGTATATTGCCAACGTTGCTGAAGACGGTTTTGAAAATAACCCGCATTTGGATGCAGTGAGAAAATTGGCTGCTGAAGAAAATGCAATTGTCGTACCTCTTTGCAACCAGATTGAAGCGGAAATTTCATTGCTTGAAGATGAAGACCGTGCTGAATTCCTGGAAGCGATGGGCATGGAAGAACCTGGTTTAAACGTGGTGATTCGTGCAGGTTATTCACTACTTGGCTTACAAACTTACTTCACCGCAGGTGTACAGGAAGTTCGTGCCTGGACTGTGAAAGTTGGTGCAACTGCACCGCAAGCCGCTGGTGTAATTCATACCGACTTTGAAAAAGGCTTTATCCGCGCAGAATGTATTGCTTATGATGATTTCGTGCAGTACAACGGCGAAGCGGGTGCAAAAGAAGCCGGTAAATGGCGTCTAGAAGGTAAAACCTATATCGTTCAGGATGGCGACGTTTTACATTTCCGTTTTAACGTCTAAGTATTTGCTGTGTGAAAAAGCCCCTTCTGGGGCTTTTTTATTACCTAGGAAATAAGATGACCGAGCGTAGAAAACTTACAGGCAACGCATAATTCACACATATTAACAATAATGATAATTATTCTCATATAAAAATATTAAATTCAGGCGTATGTTAAATCTAATGAAAAATAACATGACTTCATTCTAGCAAAGGAATCCTGACCATGAGCTATACCCTGCCTGTACTGCCATATCCCTATGATGCCCTAGAGCCTCATATCGATAGCAAGACCATGGAAATTCATCATAGCAAGCATCATCAAACCTATATTAATAATATCAATGCAGGGATCGCAGGAACCGAATGGGAAGATTTATCGGTCGAAGCCTTAATTAGCAAATTCAATGAAGTACCGCAGCAATTAAAACAGAACGTGATCAATAATGCCGGTGGACATGCCAATCACTCCCTGTTCTGGACAGTCATGAGTCCAGACGGTGGCGGCCATCCAGAAGCTGAAATTGCAAAGGCCATTGAACATGAATTAGGCGGATTCGAGGCATTTAAAGACACCTTTACCCAGGCAGCACTGAGCCGTTTTGGTAGCGGTTGGGCCTGGCTGAGTGTTGCGCCAGATCAAACACTTATTGTAGAAAGCAGCGCCAATCAGGACTCTCCACTGATGCATGGCAATATTCCCATTTTAGGTCTGGATGTCTGGGAACATGCCTATTATTTGCACTATCAAAACCGTCGTCCGGAATATATCTCGGCTTTTTTCAATGTCGTGAACTGGCAAGAAGTGAATCGTCGTTATCTGGAAGCATTGAACACGCTTTAGCTTTAAATATTTAAGGAGATCGACCATGTCTACACCTATTCTGATTAAACGCATAATTGGCAGCACACTCCTGATCTGTGGTGTATTTGTGATTTTATTAGAACATGTGTGGATACCCTCTTTTTAGAGTCTTGCTGTTGTCTCATCCTAAAAAAGCCAGTCTGAATGACTGGCTTTTATGCTTATAACTAAATGGCTAAAGGTTTATTGCATATTAGCAATCGCGGTGCCTTTTTGTTTGGGATCAGTATTTCCCAATTCAGGATTATCAATCGCATTCTGACATTGCAGTTTATCCCGCTCATAATCCGCCTGCTTTTGTTCCAGACTGCTGCCATTGTCGATCACGGTACGCGCCCAGATTTCCAGACTGGTTAAGGCTTTACGGCACAAGGCATATTTACCTTCAGTCACCGAATCGGTCATTTTGACATTAATACGCCAGTCTGTGCTCAGCTTACGTGCCGGTTGACGCACCTGGGTTTCCAGCTGATCCACTTCTTTATGATAAACCAGTGGATCGACTTTATTGATCAGTTGCCATGCCGCATTGGCATAGGTGGTCGCATCATTCGTCAGTTTAGGTGCCGGTTTAATTTCTGGCTTATCAGTCGATTGACTGTCATTCCCACACGCTTGTAACAACAATGCAGTGCTCATTAAAGCAGCTGTCAGCATCGTACGTGTCTTGAACATCCACATATCAGGCTCGCCAATTTAAACATTTCGGCACTATGCTATTAAATTCACGTAGAATACACAATCTTCATTTGACCCATCGTTCAACTCTCCTTCAAGGTGTGTCGTGTCTGAACAGAATCAACTCGCTACGCAACCTGCTGGCTTCTGGCAAGGTGCAAAAGATAGCCAAGCGATCATCTTCACTTATTTACCAGTGTCGTTTGCTTTTGGCGTTTCAGCCACTCAGTTTGGCTTTACGGCTTGGGAAGCGCTATTTCTTTCCTGCTCGATGTATGCAGGTGCCAGCCAGTTCCTTGTGGTCGCACTTTTAGGCAGTGGCACATCTATCTGGATGACGGCATTAACGGTGATTGCCCTAGACATTCGGCATTTGCTCTATGGCCCTGCGCTGCAAAACCTGATTCAAGACCGGCTGAATTTAAAGAAAACCGCGATCTGGTCTTGGGGTCTGACCGATGAGGTTTTTGCTTCCGGCATGATCAAGCTCTCGCAACGGCGTCAGGAATGGTCTGAATCCTGGATGCTGGGTTTAAGCCTGTTTAGCTGGATGTCCTGGGCATTGGGATCTTTTCTCGGTGGTTTATTTGCCGATCAGGTCAGCAATCTGCCGCAATTCTTGCAAGCGGCTCTAGACTTCCTGTTACCTGCGCTGTTCCTGAGTTTCCTATTGGCTGCTTTTGAGAAGAAACATACTTTTGTTGTGGCTGTCACCATTCTGGTTTCTGCTGTGGCCTGTTACTTTATTGATCTGTCTGCCGCGATTTTCATTGGCATCAGTTCTGGTATTTTTGCCGGCCTGTTCAAGCACTATATCTTAAAACAGCCAGATCCTGAACATGCAGGAGATCAAGCATGAATCTAGAGATTATTCTGGTCGGCATTGTCGTCGGGATCGCCAATTTCGTCTCACGCTTCGGGCCTTTTTTTGTGATTCAGAAATTTCAGCAAGGCTCACAAAAACGCGGAGCATTGTGGCTAAAAATTGCCTTGGGTTCAATCGGCATTGCGGCAATCAGCTCCATGCTGGTAGTTGCTACCTTACCGCCATTATTAGCAACACCGAATAAAAGTATTGCGATGCTGGTCGGATTTATCGTACTCACTGCGCTTTACTTTAAATTCAAACGCATCGTGATGGCGACCCTGACCGCAGCACTGACCTATGGTCTGGTTTATACTTATGTGCCGATGACGTTTTAAGCTTGAACTGACTGATCAATCAAGATAAAGACTTATGCTATATGGAATAGCATAGGTCTTTATTATATAAAAATAATTAGCTGATCCCTATTATTTTTCCTGAAAGAAAAAGCTCAAATAAAATCATTTCCGTATTCTTTTATACTTTTTTAATACTCGACCAGTTGTAGATAGAAAAAAGCTATTGCCAAAACAGGATATACCGTCTTCAAATCAGTCTGACAGATCAGTGACATGACAATTACGCCTTACTTACATCCAGAAAAACTTTATAAATAAAACTGTTGGACAATATCACAATTTTGTATGAATCTTGGCTTAACTGCCGGCTCAGTTCTGCTATGCTAAAAGTCCATAAAATCAAGCATGGATGACACACATGAGCGTGACTATTGGTACTCCCCTGCAAGCTTCTGCCTATAAAGTTCTATTATTGGGTTCTGGTGAACTGGGCAAGGAAGTGGTGATTTCACTACAACGTCTTGGGGTCGAAGTTCATGCTGCTGACCGTTATGAGCATGCACCTGCCATGCAAGTCGCGCATTATTCCTATACCTTGAATATGGCCGATGCTGAAGAATTAAAACAATTGATCCATCAAATCCAGCCACATTTAATCGTTCCTGAAATTGAAGCCATTGCCACACAAGTACTGGTTGACGTTGAAGAACAAAATATTGCGACCGTCATTCCTTCGGCTAAAGCGGTCAATCTGACCATGAACCGCGAAGGCATTCGCCGTCTGGCCGCAGAAGAACTGGGGCTGCCAACTTCAGCGTACCGATTTGCTGACAGTTTAGAGTCCTTCCGTGCTGCCTGTGATGATGTCGGCTATCCAAACTTTGTCAAGCCGGTCATGTCCTCTTCTGGCAAAGGCCAGTCTCGGGTAAAAAGCTTTGCAGAGGTAGACGCGGCTTGGGAATATGCGCAAACTGGTGGACGCGTCAATCAGGGTACGGTGATTGTCGAATCGCAAATTGACTTTGATTTTGAAATTACCTTATTGACTGTTCGTGCAAAAAATCCGGCAACCGGCGAGATCGAAACCTCTTATTGCGATCCGATCGGACATCGTCAGGACTCGGGCGATTATGTCGAAAGCTGGCAACCTCAGCCGATGACTCCGGCAGCGCTAGAGGAATCTAAACGCATTGCCCACAAAGTCACCACAGCACTGGGGGGTTGCGGAATCTTTGGTGTAGAACTCTTTATCAAAGGCGACCAAGTATGGTTTAGTGAGGTTTCTCCTCGTCCACACGATACCGGACTGGTAACACTTGCCTCTCAATTCCAAAGCGAATTTGAATTGCATGCACGTGCGATTTTAGGCCTGCCGGTCAATACCACACGGCATAGTGTGGCTGCCAGCGCGGTGATTTATGCCGGGGTAGATGATCGTAATCTTTCATTTTCTGGCCTGAATCTTGCTTTAGCAGACGGCAATACTGATTTGCGCCTGTTTGGCAAACCTGAAGGCTTCGAACGGCGTCGCATGGGCGTTGCGACTGCACGTGCTGAAAGCATTGAACAGGCACGCGAACTGGCACTTCAGGTCGCAAATCAAGTTAGCATTAATCAAAACTAAGCTGAAATACCAACGGACCACTGTTCATGATCAATACCTTACCTCTGCTGAATTACATTAAAAGTAACCATGACATTAAAGCCATCAATCAATGGCGTAGTGATGTCGAAAATCAGCTACAGGAGAGTTTTGAAAATGGACAGTCGATTCGGGATATTATTCTGGCACGTTCCAATCTGATTGATGAAGCACTGCAATTTCTCTGGAAATATGCCGAACTGGATCAAACCGATTTGGCCCTGTTTGCTGTCGGAGGTTATGGTCGCCGTGAAATGCTGCCTTATTCTGATGTCGACCTCATGATCCTGTCAGAAGACGAGATTAGTCCAGAGCAGGAACAGCTGATTTCTACCTTCATTTCATTACTCTGGGATGTCGGTAATTTCAAACCGGGGATCAGCGTGCGTACCATCAATGATTGTGTCAGTCAGGCCAGTAGTGATCTCACCGTTGCCACTACGCTAATCGAAGCACGCCTGATTATTGGCAATGAGAACCTGTGCAAATGGCCACGGCGCATCGTGTCACGCACCTGGACCGATAAAACCTTCTTTGATGCCAAAATGGATGAGCAGCATAAACGCTATGCTCAGCACAACAATACCGAAAGCAATCTGGAACCGGATATTAAAAATGCACCGGGCGGTATCCGCGACATCAACCAAATCGGCTGGATTGCCAAACGACATTTCCGCGTCAACCGGATTTATGATCTGGTACATCTGGGTTTTATTTCAGAATTTGAACTGGGTGTGCTCGAAGAAGCTGAAAGTTTTCTCTGGGAGATTCGCCATCACCTGCACCGCCTGACCAAGCGTGACGAAAACCGCTTATTGTTCGATTATCAGCGTGATATTGCGGCTAAATTCGGCTATGTGCGTGATGAGGCGCATCATCCGAACTATCCGATCGAACAGTTCATGAAGCGCTATTATCGCAGCGCACAGCAAGTCTCTACACTCAATGAAATGCTGTTGGCCTACTTCAATGAATCTGTGATTACCCCACGTTTACCGCAATATGAACGCCAGATTGAGGAAATTAATGAAAATTTCAAACTGGTCGATGGCAAGTTAGCAGTTCAGCATCACAAGATTTTCTCGGAAAATCCAAGCGCGATTCTGGAAATTTTCTACCTGTTGGCCAATCGTCCTGAAATTCAGGGCATTCGTGCGCGTACCTTACGCCTGCTGACCTTGGCAGGAAAACGCATTGATCAGGATTTTCGTGATAATCCGGTGCATCAGGCGCTGTTTATGGCGATTATCCGCTCACCGCATCGACTCTACGACACCCTGGTGACGATGAAGCGTTATGGCGTACTGGGTAATTACATCCCGGCCTTTGGGCAAATTCTGGGCCTAATGCAATATGACCTGTTCCATATCTATACGGTCGATGCACATACCTTATTGTTGCTACGCAATTTAAATCGCTTTAAAGCACCTGAATTTGCCAAGGAATTTCCTGTGGTCAGTTCAGTGTTCCAGCGCCTGACCCGTCGTGACATTGTATATCTGGCAGCTCTTTTTCATGATATTGCCAAAGGTCGTGGCGGTGATCATAGTGAGCTTGGAGCAGCCGATGCCATTAAATTCTGCCGTAGCCATGGCTTTACCGAACGCGAAAGTAATCTGGTGGCCTGGCTGATCCAGAATCATCTGGTGATGTCTGTGACTGCGCAGAAAAAAGATATTTCCGACCCGGATGTGGTCAAAGAATTCGCAGAAAAAATGGGCGATATGGAGCATCTGGACTATCTGTATACCCTGACAGTTGCTGATATCAATGCCACCAATCCCAAGCTCTGGAATACCTGGCGCGCATCCTTGATGCGTCAGCTCTATACTCAGGCGCGTGATGTGATCCGTTCTGGTCTCGGCCGTCCGGTCGATTATCAGATGCTGATTGAAGACACCAAGTTTGAAGCCAGTGAACGTCTGGTCGAGCATTTCTCGCTCTATGATGTTGAAAAAGTCTGGCAGGAACTGGGTGATGATTATTTCCTGAAAGAAACCGCGGATGAAATTGCCTGGCATACCCGCGCCATTTTACAACATGGCGATAATCCTGCGCCTTTGGTGCTGATGCGGGCGCATCGAAAATATGCTCAGGATGCGGTACAGATCTTTATTTATACTCAGGATAAACCGAACCTGTTTGCGACCACAGTTGCCATTCTGGATCGTATGAATCTGGATGTTCAAGATGCGCGGATTATTACCGCGACCAAAGCTTTTAGTCTGGATACCTATGTGGTGCTGGATCGCTTTGGTACCTTACTCACCGACCCTGAACGGGAAGCCACCGTCATTGAAGCCCTGAAAGACGCTTTGAGCCATTCAGATGAATATCCGGGTCTGATGCAACGCCGCATTCCGCGTCAACTCCGTCATTTCGATATTGAAAATACAGTCGATATTACGATGAATGCGGCTCTGGATCAGAATATGGTCGAAATTGCGACTCTGGATCATCCTGGTTTACTTGCCAAAATTGGCGGTTTATTTATGATGCAAGGGCTGGATATCCACTCTGCCAAAATTGCCACACTTGGCGAACGTGCTGAAGATATTTTCTTTGTCACCAAAAAAAATGGCATCCCGATGAGCCCGACTGAGTCTCAAGAATTTGCAGCTGCACTTAAAGCTGCCCTGGATGAGGCTTCGCATCAGGTCAGCGGTCAACACTAACACTCTGCTCGGTAACATATTTCATGAACTCTAGCTTGTCTTTATTGCACCCTTATCCCTTTGAAAAGTTAAATCGGCTTTTTGCGGATATCCAGCCTGCAAATATGCCATTAATTCCCCTGTCGATTGGCGAACCAAAGCATCCTGCACCGGAGTTTGTGAAACAGGCGATTATTGATAACTTTAAACATTTATCGACTTATCCCAACAGTAAAGGTCTTCCCGAACTACGTGAAAGTATTGCCAACTGGTTAAGCCGCCGCTTTAAGCTGAATAGCATCAGTGCAGACAGCAATATCCTGCCCGTTTCCGGTACACGTGAAGCAATTTTCTCTTTTGTACAAGCCTTGGTGAACCGAGAAGAGGCACCTTATGTGGTGATGCCGAACCCGTTCTACCAGATTTATGAAGGTGCGACGCTGCTCGCAGGTGCCAAACCTTATTTCATCAACTGTACTGAGGAAAATAATTACCTCGGTGACTTTGATGCCGTTCCGGCAGAAGTCTGGGAAAAAACCGCATTATTATTTGTCTGCACGCCGGGCAATCCAACGGGTGCGGTGCTGTCTAAAGAACAGTTTAAAAAGCTGATTGCGCTGTCAGATCAATACAACTTTGTCATTGCTTCAGATGAATGCTATTCGGAATTGTGGTTTGATCAGGCACCTGTAGGTTTACTGGAAGTTTGTGCTGAAATCGGTCGTGATGACTATAAAAACTGTGTGGTATTCCACTCGCTGTCTAAACGTTCCAACCTGCCGGGCATGCGTTCAGGTTTTGTCGCCGGTGACGCAACTTTACTAAAACCGTATTTGCAGTATCGTACTTATCACGGTGCAGCGATGCCGGTACAGCACCAACTGGCTTCTATTGCTGCCTGGAACGATGAAGCCCATGTGGAAGACAACCAGGTGCAATACCGCGCCAAATTTGATTTGTTCCAGCAAGAACTCGGTCACCTGCTGCCACTGAAAAAACCGGATGCCGGTTTCTACTACTGGCTCAAAGTCGACAATGATGAAGCCTTTGCCAAAATGCTGATGGAAAAAGCCCATATTAAAGTTCTGCCGGGCCGTTATCTGTCTCGTAATACTGAACAAGGTAATCCGGGTGAAAATCATGTACGTTTAGCTCTGGTTGCTGATCTGGCACAATGTGAACAAGTCATTCAACGTCTAAAAGCGATTCTCTAGATTTAAGTCATAATCAAAAAAACCACTGTAAATACAGTGGTTTTTTTATAAAAATGCAATACGATCAATTTTAATCCAGCACTCAAAAATTCTTTCATGTCTCAAAATAAAGTTTAGAGTACTTTTTCGATTTCAACTTCAAGATCTTCAGGCTTGGTCGTCGGTGCAAAACGGCTCAAAACCTTACCATCACGTCCAATCAGAAACTTGGTAAAGTTCCATTTAATCCCATTTCCTAAAATACCTTTGGAATTATTGGTCAAATAACGGAAGATGGCATGCGCTTCAGGGCCTTTAACATCCACTTTGGAAAACATCGGGAAAGATACCCCGTAATTTTTCTGGCAAAACTCACCAATCTGTTCATTGGAACCTGGATCCTGACCGCCAAACTGGTTGCATGGAAATCCTAAGACCTCCAGACCTTGATCTTTATATTTCTCGTAAAGCTTCTCTAATCCTGAGAATTGTGGGGTAAAGCCACATTTACTTGCTGTATTCACGATTAAAAGTACCTTGCCTTCATAATCTGCAAGCTGTTTGCTTTTACCATCTAACAATTCAGCTTCAAACTGATAAATGCTGGTCATGGATAGGTTTCCTCATCATTTTTTTCTTGTGTTTCTAATTCTAAAGAAGCCGAGTTTACACAATAACGTAAGCCCGTCGGTTCTGGACCATCAGGGAAAACATGCCCTAAATGTGCGTCACAATGATGACAAACAATTTCAGTTCTGACCATCCCGTGTGAAGTATCAGGTAATTCTTCTATGACTGAACTGCTCAGGGGACGGTAAAAGCTTGGCCAGCCACAACCACTGTCAAATTTGGTTTCTGAAGTAAATAAAGGTTCACCACAACAGCGACATACGTAAACACCATCTTGTTTGGTATTCCAGTATTTCCCGGTAAATGCGGGTTCGGTTCCCTTTTGGCGTGTAATACGGAACTCTTCAGGTGATAACTCTCTTTGCCATTCTCTGTCTGTTTTATTGAGTTTTCCCATGATTGCGTACCTTTTTATCTTGCTATTTAAAATAGGATAATCCTATATTTACGTGATTCAATTTAAAAATTCTAGTGTTTATTTAACAATTTACAAAAGACCTATAATAGCCAAAAAAGCAAAAAGTAAGCAAATATGCGGAAACAAAGTAAGCAACTTATGTACTAAATACTTTTTTGTGAGCAAATTTAGTGTTAAGCTTAGTCATATTCTTGCTCAGGATTAAAAAATGTCGCAAAAAAAGAGCGTGATTTTTAAAAATCTGTTACCTGTGATTAAACAGTATCAACAGCTAGGATTCACCCATGAAAGAATTGTTGCTTTACTCAGAGATGAACATCATCTCGATCTGGTAACAACTGAGACATTTAAAAGTTATTTATACCGTTATGCAAAAGTGACCTCCACTCTTTCCGAGAACATCAAAATGCCGAACACTCTCCAAACCCCTCGCGAAATTAAGAAATCGTCTAAGCTCGAGCATGTTTGCTACGACATTCGCGGGCCTGTGTTACGAGCGGCCATCGAGATGGAAGAAGCGGGTCATAAGATTATCAAACTGAATATCGGCAACCCCGCCCCATTCGGTTTTGAAGCACCACAAGAAATCATCAATGATGTGGCTTTAAATCTGCCAAATGCCATTGGCTATACAGATTCTAAAGGGATTTTCCCGGCACGTAAGGCGATCTGCCAGTATTACCAGCAAAAAGGCATTCTGGATATGCACGTCAATGACGTCTATATCGGTAATGGTGTGTCTGAACTGATTGTCATGGCCATGCAGGGCCTATTGGATGATGGCGATGAAATGCTGATTCCAATGCCGGATTATCCGCTTTGGACTGCGGCAGTCAATCTGTCTGGCGGTACGGCGATTCATTATAAATGTGATGAAGAAAATCACTGGTATCCCGACATTGTCGATATGGAAAGTAAAATCACGCCAAATACCCGTGGTATTGTGATTATTAATCCAAACAACCCGACCGGTTCGGTTTATCCGCGTCATGTCTTGCAACAGATCGTGGACTTGGCCAAGAAGTATGACCTGATTTTATTTGCTGACGAAATCTATGACAAAATCATCTATGACGGTATCGAGCATGTCGCTGTAGCTGCCTTGGCAGGTGATCAGATTTGTGTATCATTTAACGGTTTATCAAAGGCTTATCGTATTGCTGGCTTCCGTTCTGGCTGGATGGCCATTACCGGCAATAAAACACGTGCAGCAGACTATATCGAAGGTCTGGACATGCTGGCATCTATGCGCCTGTGTGCCAACCATCAGGCGCAATATGCAATTCAGACTGCACTGGGCGGCTATCAGTCCATTAATGACCTGATTCGTCCGGGTGGCCGTTTGTATGAACAGCGTAATATTGCCTGGGAAATGCTGAACGAGATTCCTGGGGTGTCCTGTGTCAAGCCTGAGGGTGCGATGTACTGCTTCCCGAAACTGGATCCGAACGTTTATCCAATTCAGGACGATGAAAAGCTAATGCTGGACTTGTTACGTGCCGAGAAAGTACTTCTGGTTCAAGGTACAGGCTTTAACTGGCCGACACCGGATCATTTTCGTGTGGTGTTCCTGCCGGCTGAAAATGAACTGCGTGAAGCGCTTACCCGTGTTGGCCGTTTCCTTGCCAAGATGCGTTAACTCCTGAAATAGACAACATAAAAAAACCGCATTTCTGAATGCGGTTTTTTTATTTCTCTCCATATTCAAAGTTTCGACTTATAACATTTTAAAAAGTACAAAGACTTCCTGAAGCACAAATTCCTGCACTCAACGGTTTCTTATCAAGTGATTTCTCCTTAATCACGAAGATTCATGTTATTTTTTAACCAAATATAAAACTTTATGAGTACACGGATGTCCTCACACACAATTAAACTCAGCCTGTTTCTCTGCCTTAGTATGTGCTTGGGGATTGGCATTCTTCGTTTCTCTTATACTGCGCTGTTACCGGGTACACGAGAAGCCTTTGGCTGGAGTACAGATTTTGCCGGGCTTTTGGGCAGTGCCAATTTACTGGGCTATTTAATCGGTGCCTATACCGCCATGCGTCTGCCTCAAGACCGCAGTATGAGCAGGTATATTCAAATTTCAGCTTTTGCCGGTATGTTCAGTCTGATGTGCTGTGCATTTTCTGGTTTCTCTGAAGTTTGGTATATCTTTTGGCGCGTGATTTCAGGAATCAGCGGCGGGCTGATGATGATCTTATCGCCAAGTGTAGTTGCGCAGTGCTGTGAGCTTCAGGATCGTCTTAAAATCAACTTTATCGGTTTTAGCGGAATCGGATTAGGTGTATTAATTGCAACCCTGTTTCTGCCTTATCTGGATCAGATTTCCATACAGACTGCCTGGCTGATCTTATGTGGCTTTGCCCTGCTCATTTGTCTATGTTTAAGTGGACTTATCCAAAAATTTAAGCCTTATTTGTCCGTACAAGCACCTTCGACTACCTCCAAGATATCTTTGAGTAGCGTCTTTTATAGCTTACTGGCTGTCTACGCGTGTAGCGCCTTTGCCTATATACCGCATTCGCTCTTCTGGATTGATTATTTAAGCCAGCAGTTGGAATTGAGCTTGTTCTGGATTAACTTCAACTGGATTCTTTATGGATTTGGTAGTGCTTTAGGTGCCTTCAGTGCTTATGCACTGGCCAGAAAATTCGGTAATTTTGCTGCCCTAAAAATTCTTTATAGTCTTTATATTGTGGCTATTTTTATTGCGACTCTAGAGGGCCAAGCATTGCTCACGTTGAGCTCTTCCTTTTTGACCGGCATGCTAAACCCTGCTGTGGTCTTCCTGACCTCTTATACCATTTTGCAACTGTATGGGCTGGCGTATAAAAAACTCTGGAGCATTGCCACCTTGTGTTTCGCCTCTGTTCAGCTGATTGGCGGACTCAGTTTTAGTGCGCTGCAATATTTTGGTTTGAGCTATCATCAACAGTTCATATTAGCTGCATTTGTTCTTTTATTAGGAACATTGCAATTATTCTGGTGTACCCGTCCTGCCAGATTCACTCCTGAAACACAACCCCATCCAGTTTCTGCTCAAGGAGAAGGCACGAAATAAGGATATGGATTGGTCGCCCCTTGCCCGCTCAGATAAATCCCGTAATGTAGATGTGGCGGAGTATTTTTGGCATTTCCAGTATTGCCGACATAGGCAATCACTTCGCCCGCTTCCACCCAGTCGCCTTCCTGAATATGCTCAGCATAATCATTCAGATGCGCATAGTAATGCTGACTCATATCAGGCCCTGTCACCCAGATAACTTTCCCGCCCAGATTATTGGTGCCAATTTTACGTACAATCCCTTGGGTGGCACTTAAGACAGGTGTGCCACGTCGAGCAAAAATATCTGTCCCTTCATGTTTACGGCCTGCACTGCGCGCGGCTCCCCACGTATCATTAATTTGACGGACTGTAATACCTTCGACCGGAATCTGTAACGGTGCTTCTAATTGAGTCTTTTTCAGTTGCCAATAAAGATAAGGACTTTTCCATCCTGCTGCTTCACCTGAAGGTGGTGGCTGACAGGCGGTCAAGACAAAGCATACAGATAAAATTAAGCTTAAAATCCGAAAAAATTTCACCAATATTATTCGCATTTATTTTAGAAAGATGGTTTTTATCTTAAGCAGAACAGCACAATTTAAAGTCGTAATCTTGTAATTTTTTGAATGATATTTTTATAAAATCAATGATATAACAACGCCCTTATGTAAGGGCGTTGTTATGGAAGGTAGCTAGCAATTACTTACGTTTTTTTGCACGGGAGGGTTTGGCTGGTTGTTGCTGTTGCTGTTGTTGCTCTTCATTCTGAGCGCTGTCCTGCTTGTCCTTTTGTTGGACCTGCTTATGTTTCGCTTTAGATTTGGCCATATTATGTACTCCTTCGGAGAAACGTCTCTATCACTGGAAGTTCCATTGATCACTCTAACGTTTTTGGAAAATATGCCAATCATCGAGCTGTATCCAAATACGTCAATGTAATAATAGGTTGGCTAAGTGATTCAACTCAGAACAAATCCTGTTCTGGCTCACTACAATCTTTACGCAAAGTTGCAGCTTGATACTCATTTTAACTTTTGGGCGTTTATCAATCAGAATTTAAGAAAATTTAATTCCCCTGAGAAACCTGCGATTAATATAGGTTTTAATTAGGAGAATCAGGCTTTAATGAGTTAAGTATATCTGCAATAGTAGGATGATCAAATTCAAAAAAAGCTCGCAGTCTTGCGCTTGACCTCCAGCGCAAGACTGCGTGAATGTTCGCTCTTTGGCTATTTTTTTATAGCTAAAATCTTCTTTATGATCAGGTCAGGACTTCTTTCTAGTAGTTCATGTTTAACGCACAATTTAGTTCAAGGTGATTCTAGTCATGTCCATTTTTTCTCTTTGATTAACTTGATAACCTTTTTTACTTCTGACAGATTCGATATCTATCTGATCCAAGCATTTGAGGGCTTACTACTCTATGCTTTTAAACTGCAACATCTACCACAGCCTGCATTGTTGGTGTAATATCAGCACCAATTTCATTCCCTTTGATACATGGGACAATTAGATTATTTGCTAGGTTGAGGGACAGGTTTGCATTAACGGTAATTTGGCACCATCCGCAGGTACTACGATCTTTTGATATTCTATTCTTCATATTTTTCCGAATGCTACTGACAAACCTAAAAATAATTGCCAATTAGGCAATACTTTCAACTGTTCTTAACGCATAATATTCTAATCCAGATTCGTTGTTTTTGAGATTTATACGGGAAATAACCAAATTTCCCTTTAAAATAAGCCTCTACATTTTTTAAGTTTATGTAATTATAGAAGTTATTTCCTATGAAAATCGTCATTTTAAACAAACCCTATGACGTCCTCTCCCAATTCCGCCCAGATGAAAAACACCAAACCATGGCTGATTTCATCGACGACAAAGATTTACGTCTTGCTGGTCGTCTGGACATGGACTCAGAAGGTCTGGTTTTTTTAACAGATCACGGTGGTCTGAACCAGTACATCACCAATCCTGCCAATAAAAAGTTTAAAACCTATATGGTGCAGGTTGATGGTGATGTCACCGAAGAAGCACTTGAGCAGCTTCGTAAAGGTGTGGAACTTAAAGATGGCATGACCCTTCCAGCCAAAGCTGAAAAAGTATCTGAACCGGAATGGTTGTGGGAGCGTAATCCTCCTGTACGTTTCCGTGCATCTGTCCCAACGTCTTGGGTTGAGATTTCAATTTGTGAAGGCCGTAACCGTCAGGTTCGTCGTATGACCTCTGCGGTGGGCTTCCCTACACTGCGTTTAATCCGTACTAAAATTGGTGATATTGACCTTGTACGTATGGATATTAAACCGGGTGAAACCAAAGAAATTGAACCTTTACTTTATCCAGATTTCCAGAATGTTCCTGCTGAAGAGCCATACCGTTCACGTTCTTATGTGAAAAAACCGGGTGGTACGGGTGGTAAGCCAATGGTTCGCAAGAACAAAGATGGTTCAGTGAAAAAATCAGGTACCAAACGTATCTGGCAAATGGACGAAAGCGAAAAGCCGAAACGTCGTACCAATGGTACAACTCGTCCAAATACCAAAGCACCTCGTGGTCGCGGACGCGGTCGTGGTTAAAACCCAGTCTGCTCATCAGGTAGGGACAGGCTAAAGATCACGCCAGACGGTGTATTTTCTACAGTTGTCTGCCCCTGATGGAGCTGCATGATCGACTGTACAATGGCAAGGCCCAGACCACCCGTCTGGGCTTTTTCGTGCCGGCTGTCATCGATCTGATAAAAACGCTCAAATAAATGCGGATGGTGCTGCTCTGCAATCCAGACTTCTGGCGTCAACACTGATATTTTAATCCTGTGGTTGAGTCGCTGTGCAGACACAATAATCTCACTCCCAGGCTGACCATAAGTAATGGCATTGCTGATCAGATTGGCGACTGCGCGCTGTAACAATACGGTGCTGGCTGTCAGACTTAAATCTGGCGGAACATCCACTTTTAAATGCATCTGCTTCTCTTCGGCCAGAAAGCTGAAGTACTCAAGCAATTCTTGCAGCATGTCATTTAGATTGAAACGCTGTTTTTCAATCGCATATCCGCCATGTTCTACCCGGGCGATAAACAGCATACTTTCAATCATCTGGCTCAGGCGTTCGTATTCTTCCAAGTTGGAATAGAGCAGATTTTCCAGCTCAGCAGGTTCGCGCGACCGCGATAACAGAATCTGTGTCTGCCCGATTAAATTGTTTAATGGGGTGCGAAGTTCGTGTGAAATATCCTCAGAAAAACGTGCCAGCTGCTGATACGCAGCCTGAATATTAGCGAGCATATCGTTCATGGCCTGACGCAGCTCTTGAACCTCAAGCGTATTACTCTGAACATCGATGTGCTGATTGGGCTGCTGAATATTGACCTGTGCTGTAGCCAGCATCAACTGGCGCATGGACTTGAGAATATAGCGTCCTGCCAGCCAGGCCATCAAGGTCGAGAGCAGTATGCCAAGCAGACTATAGAGCACCAGTTTTGATAAATAGCTTGCCAGTATCCTTTGTCCCTCTGCCAGCTGCTTACCAGCCACCAGTTGATAACTGCGACCATCAAACTGCACCTGTTTAAAAGCCAGTCGTGTCGAAGGCTGTTCAGCCTGATTATTCTGAAACTGTAAGGCAGAGGTATAGTGCAATGCCGGAATATGAATCTGCAAAGGATTGATTTCAATCAAGCGATTATTCTGATGTTGCAGCAGCAGTAGATTATCTTCTTGCCCCAGCATGTTTTCATATAATTTGGGATGCTGAACCAAAAGCTCGAAACTCTGGGCATCTTCAAGAAATATTTCAATTCGGGAAATACGTGCAGCCAGTGCCTGATCCTGCTGAGCCTGAATCATCTGTTGCATATTTTGATAAGACAGTAACGCCACACTCAAAAAAACCACGCAGGACACCAATGCAAACGCAATACTCAAGCGTGTTGCCAGCGGTAATAAGATAGGATTGTTCATGGGTATTCATCAAGTTTATAACCCATACCGCGTACGGTATGAATCAGTTTTGGCGTGTAATGATCATCAATTTTGCTCCGCAGCCTGCGAATGGCCACATCCACCACATTGGTATCGGTATTAAAATTGATATTCCAGACCATGGAAGCAATCTGGCTCCGGGTCATCACCTGCCCCTGATGCTCCATCAACAGTTGCAACAGCGCAAATTCTTTCTGGCTTAATTCGATCTTTTGTTCATTACGATATACTTCATGCTTTAGGCGGTTCAATACCAGACCTGCAACCTGATAGGCCTCCTGCTCCAGTCGCGGCACACGGCGCAACAGACTTTTGATCCGGGCCAGTAACTCAATATAGGAAAAAGGTTTGGTCAGATAATCATCGGCGCCAAGCTCCAGGCCTTTCACCCGATCCAGCACATGATCGCGTGCAGTGAGCATCAATACCGGAATCTGGCTAAAAGTTCGCAAGGTTTTCAGCACCTGCCAGCCGTCCAGATCTGGCAGCATTACATCCAGCAGTACCAGATCAAATGACTGTTGCTGCAAACAGGCCAATGCCAACACGCCATTTTCAGCAATGGCCGTGCTATAACCTGACTCACTCAGTCCTTTTGCCAGATATTCAGCAATCTTGACTTCATCTTCTACAATTAAAATATGCATGTCAGTAGTTTAGCTGTTTTTAGCTATGCCTAGATTACAAATTGGTAATCTGATTGTCATGCTGCACTGGCGTATTTCTTTCTACAATAGCAACAGTATTCAATTGCATGAATGACAAGTATGAAAAATTCAATCGCCAAAACAACCTTAGCCTTGCTCAGCAGCTCATTACTACTCAGCTCACTGGCACATGCAGAATTAAAAACAGCACCAGTCATGTCGCTAGAAGCAGCAAAGCTTATGGCCAGCAATGTCATGTTGGCCTGCCAGAAACAGGCCAAGCCCGCAGCAGTCGTGGTTCTGGATCAGGGTGGTAATCTGCTGGCTAGTCAACGCCATGAATCTGTCGGCATTCACAACCTGATCGCAGCAGAACGCAAGGCCTTTACCGCGTATTCAACGAAAACCAGTACGCTGGATTTTATGCGCAATGCCCAGAACAATCCGGACGCACAGAACCTTAATAGCCTACCTGAACTGCTGTTACTGGGCGGCGGTGTACCTGTTATGTACCAGAATCATATTTTAGGTGCTGTAGGTGTTGCGGGTGCAGGCGGTTCGGAACAAGATCATCAATGCGCCAATAGCGGCATTCAAAGCACTTTAAAACAGCTTTACTCTATTTAAATAAGTCTTATTGGTTTCTTTTATTCAATATTGCTTCATCCATCTACTGAGGAATACAACATGAAAAAAATCCTGCTAGCAACCCTTGCGAGCACCGCAGCCACGCTTTCCTTTGCACAGAATCCACTTAGTGTGCATATTTTGAATCAGGAAACAGGTTTACCTTCTGCAAATATTGCAGTTATTTTGGAAGCACAGCAAGGTGAGAAATGGGTCAAGCTCAATGAAGCTAAAACAGATCAGAATGGCCGTATTAAAGAGCTATATCCAAAAGATACCAATCTGCAAAAGGGTATTTATAAAGTGACCTTTAAAACGGGTGACTGGTTTAAGGCCAATAATCAGCGGACATTCTTCCCTGAAGTACCGGTGGTCTTTATGATTGATGGCGCTTTAGAACATTATCATATTCCACTGTTATTGAGCTCTTATGGTTATTCGACTTATCGCGGTAACTAAGCTCTTTCACTTAAGGCCCATCTTATTGGGCCTTATTCTTTTACTTGTTATTCTTGTGCTGGAATGCTATTCATGACTCATATTAAATGAATTTAAGAAATAAAACGTATCTCAAACAAGGAGCTTTGCAATGGATCAGCAAGTCAACCAGATGTTTAATCAGGATCGATTAATCCAGCATCTTGGTGCACACCTTGTTGCTTATAGTCACAATCACGCAAAAATTTCGCTGAAAGTCACTGAACAACATTTACAGGGTCACCAGACCTGTAACGGCGCAGTGATTTTCGCGCTTGCAGATGCGGCATTTGCCATTGCCTGTAATACAGGTGAACATCCGGCTGTTGGTCAGCATTGTGGAATTCATTACTTAAAACCGGCAGTTCTTGGCGATACATTGACTGCTGTAGCAGAACATAGGGCCAGCAGTGGCCGTAGTGGAATTTACGATATTCAGGTGATAAATCAGCATGATCAAATTGTGGCAGAGTTCCGCGGTACCTCTCGACTGATCATCAGATAATTTTCAAAACTTGATAAAAAAACCGGTGTATAAACACCGGTCGTTTAAGTGAGTCACTCTTAATCAGGCTTTCAACCATTGTTCAGCTTTGGCTTGATCTTCAATTTTCAGTTCAACTTCGGTCAGTTCAGAACCAGCTGCCTGAACTTCAAAGCTCATCAGCTCGTCACGACGAAAAGCATGCATGGTATAAACACCTTCCTGTTTTGCATAACTTTCCATTAACTTCATCGTTGCTTTTAAACCATCAACGGCAATAATCACATCATTGGCAGAAAGGCCAGCTACTACAGCAGTACTATCACGACGCGCCGACTGAACCAGTACACCTTCCGGCTTATCTACCAGTTTTAAACCGAAAGGCAATGACTTGTCATTTTTCAGGTTATAACCGATACCAAACTCAGGCAATAACTGATCCAGTGGCAATTCATCTGTGGTATTAATCAAGTGATTAATCTGCTCTGACCAATCATCACCGGTCAGCTCTTTGCATAATTCAAAGATCGTCCGCTCATGTACCTGAACACCCTTTTGTGCATTTTCATACAAACGGCGCATCAAGGCATCCAGACTTGAACCGCGTAAACGCAAACCTAAGTCTAGGCACAATGCAACCAAACAACCTTTGTTGTAATAGCTGGTGCCGGCATTATTCGAGTTTTCATCCTGACGGTAGAATTTCACCCAGGCATCAAAACTGGATTCAGACACCGACTGAATCGCACGACCCGGATTCTGCAAGTAACGATCAATCTGCGCTTTTAATAAAGCAATATATGATTCCTGGTTAATCACGCCACTGCGTAGCAAAATCAAATCATCATAATAAGAAGTGAAGCCTTCAAAGATCCACAGCAAAGACGTATAGCCTTCACGGTTCAAATCATAATTGACAAAATTTTCAGGGCGAATAAATTTCACCAACCAAGAATGGAAATATTCATGGCTACATAGGCCGAGGAAACGCTGATAATCTTTGGAAGGTTCTTCAGGCTCATTGGCCTTCGGCAAGTCATCGCGCGGTGAAATCAGGCTGGTCGAGTTTGGATGTTCCAGACCACCATAACTATTTCCGGTTGCCATGGTCATAAAAGTATAGTCAGCAAATGGCGCTGAACCGAACATGGAGATTTCTGTGCTACAGATTTTCTCAATGTCCTGCTGCATACGTGCTGCATTCATCGCATGCTTGCCGGACACCACAAACTCATGCGGAATACCATTCGCTTCAAAACTGAAACGGGTTTGCTCTGCCAGTTCAAACGGTGCATCAATCAATTCAGCATAGTTTTTGGCTTTCAGGGTGAAACGGCCCTTGACCAGACTTTTGGATTGCATGCCGGTTGCCAGTTGGAAATGCTTTAACTCATCTGGCAGGAAGATTTCTAATTCAATCTCTTTATTTTCCTGACCTTCTAGCCCCAAGCATGCACAGGCCGGGTTGACATAGAGACGGTTTTGATCCACATATGCACCACGAACAGACAGGTCGTAGGCATAGACATCATATTCAACCGTAATCAGCTCATGATCGGTATTGAATAAACGCCATTTGTTCTTTTCAAATTTCTGGATTTGCAGTTGACGTCCATCTTCATCATAAGCTTTGACCGCCTCAATGTGTTTGGAAAACTCTCGAATCAAATAACTTCCCGGAATCCAGGTCGGTAATGATAAGATCTGCGTCGGGTCTGCCAGAAAGCGAACAGTCACGTGAATAAGGTGCTGACGATAATCGTCAAATTCGATTTGATAATGCAACATAATGGGCGATATAAAATGAAAATAAATGAGGTATAGCTTAGCTTAGCATTTTTTAAGCCAAGATGGTTTAGCTGTCTTATTTGTCTACATTTACGACTAGCTATCTGTATAAAAAAGGCATAGCATGCCTGAAAATTTAATCGTTCAACGCCCGACGGGTTATTAAGGAACATCCTTGAAATACATCATCTCACTGATTGCGGTATTCAGCTTATTTATTTCTGCATTTTCACATGCTGCCTTACTCAATATTCTGCCTGAAAGCGTTGAAGCTGAAGCCTGGACTATTCTGGATTCACAGTCTGGTCAAGTTATTGCAGAACACAATGCCGATGTGCAACGTGCGCCGGCTTCGCTGACCAAAATGATGGTGGCTTATATTGCCTTAAAGGAAATTGAGGCCGGAAAATTAGATAAAAATGAAGTTTTAACTGCCACATCTGTGGTTAAAAATGTCATGTGGGATGAGTCACAGATGTATCTGAAAGAAGGTGATCTGATTACAGTCGATCAGCTTCTGGCGGGTTTGATTATCATGTCTGCCAATGATGCAGCGTTGACGCTGGCTGAGAAAATCTCGGGGAGTGTTCCCCAGTTTGTAGAACGGATGAATCAGGAAGCCAAAGCACTGGGCATGCAGCATAGCAATTTCCAGAATCCGGCCGGCATTACCATGCCCGAGCATTATTCGACTGCTGCCGATTTGGCCCGACTCTCTATGGCGGTGGTGAATGAAACCCCGGATTATCTGTATTATTCCAAACAGCCAAGTTTCACTTATAACCAGCATTTTCATCGTGCCACCAACCGTGTACTTCAGGTCGACCCAAGCGTAGATGGTTTAAAAACCGGTTTTACCCGTGCGGCCGGTTATAACCTGGCGCTGACAGCCAATCGTGTTACAGCAGACTTTGAAATGCCGAAGCGCCGTCTGATTGTGGTAGTGCTAGGCACTAAAAGCGCCACAAAGCGCGCTGAGATATCGCATAAACTGATGAATCTGGCTTATACCTATACCCGCAATGAAGTCGCGATCAAAGATCAGCAACTGTTGGCTGAATTACCTGTAATTAAATCCACCTTAAAAATGTTTAAGGTACAAACCAAGCAGCCGCAGATTATTACTACCTCGCTTTATGATCAGAGCTATAGCATTGACCTGAATCAGTTTGATCAGGCCCATCAGCGCGTCATGCTAAATACAGGTGATGGCGCTTTAAAAAGTATCGAGCCACTTCAGGAAACCCAGACCCATATCAATGTTGAAATGAAGGCATCTGAACTCATTGCGCCCTTAGCCAGCATGATGCCTTTGGCCACGATTCAGATTTATCAAAATAATCAGTTAATTCGCACCATTCAAATTGAAGATCATGTCGAAATTGAAGAAGCCAACCCATTGCAGAAGTTCTTTAGCTGGCTGCAAGGTTTATTCAGTTTCTTTTCAGACTCAACACCCGGCGTAAAACTGTATCCTCTAGATCAATAATCCTCTCAATATCAAGTAATTCTTCAAGCTAGAAGCGCTGATGTAGCCTTCTAGCTGATTCATGATCTATCCCAAATGAGGCACCCCGCCCGAAACGCAGCAATTATTACCCGCTCTCACAGAATTGCTACGTTTTGTAATGTGTATAACAATTTTAATCAAGACGCGATTTAGCACATGCCATAGTATATTTTCTCTCTATTTCTCTTATTTTTATTAAAAAAATAAACAGGTTAAGAACGCATGACAGTACATAAAATCGTGATTGTGGGTGGTGGCGCTGGTGGTCTGGAACTGGCGACACAACTGGGTGATAGCCTGGGTAAAAACGGCAAAGCCCAAATTATTTTGATTGATCAAAAACTGACACATCTCTGGAAACCGCTGCTACATGAAGTCGCCGCAGGTACCTTAAATCCACATCAGCAAGAAACCAATTATTTTGCCCATTCTGCCGCGCATCATTATGAGTTTGTTTTGGGGACATTCACAGGTCTGGATCGCGAAGCGAAACAGATCATCGTCGAAACAGAATATTTCTCTAAAAAAAGTGAGCCCAAGAAAAATCAGCGTATTGGCTATGACACACTGGTACTGGCTTTAGGTTCAACCTCAAATGACTTTAATACCGAAGGGGTCAAACAGTTCTGTCATTTTCTCGACAGCCGTCAGCAGGCAGATATCTTTCAGCAGGATCTGCTGCACCTGTATTTAAATGCTCAACATGAGACTTCAAGTCGTGAGCTGAATATTGCTATTATTGGTGCCGGTGCGACTGGGGTAGAACTGGCAGCGGAGCTGGTAGAAGCCAAACAGAATTTCTTTCAATATGGCTTAAACAAGGTCGATCCCAACAAAGTCAAAATCACCTTGATTGAAGCCGCGGATCGTATTCTGACTGCACTCTCGCCTAAAGTTGCTGCAAATACCATGAAACAGTTAGAACAGTTCGGTATTGAAGTCCTGACCAGTCATCGAGTGGCCAAGGTCGATGAAGACAAGATTTATTTTGCCGATGGTTCCAGTCTGGATGCTGAAATCAAAGTCTGGGCTGCAGGGATCAAAGCACCGGAAGTCTTGGCACAACTCGACGATATAGAAAAAGACCATATTCATCGGCTCAAAGTTTATGCCACGCTGCAAACCAAATCTGATCCAAGTATTTTTGCATTTGGTGATTGTGCGCATTGCCAGCCTGCGGCAGATCAACCGGTATTAGGGCCGCGTGCTCAAGTGGCCAGCCAGCAAGCCAGCTTTCTGGCCAATGCTTTAAAAGCCCATGTCAATGGAGATAGCTATTTGCCGATGTTTAAATTTTCTGACAAGGGCTCCCTGATTTCCTTAAGTCAGAATAAAGCTGTGGGGGAATTGCTGGGTCAGGTCAATGTGCAAGGCTTTGTCGCCAAAACCATGTATGTCTCTTTATACCGGATTCATCAGGCGGCCATTCATGGTTATGCCCATGCCGGTATTTTGACTGCAAAAGATTTAGTTACACGAAAAATCTCTCCAAAGCTGAAATTGCATTGAAATTCCAGAATTTGGCCCAATCAATGAAAAAATCGTCAATAAAATTGTCAAATTGCGTTTTTTTGCTAATTTTAGTCTACAAAAATGCAATTTCACTTTATGATGTACCCTTAAAAAATTGAATGGATCAATTCACATGACTGCTATTGCAAATAACCTCGTGGTTTCTTTCCACTACACATTGACTAACGCAGAGGGTGAAACTCTCGACCAATCTCAAGGTGAACCACTTGCCTATTTGCACGGTGCAGGTAACATCATCCCAGGTTTAGAAAACGCGTTAGAAGGCAAAACTGTGGGTGAAAAATTCACTGTTAATGTTCCTGCTGCTGAAGGTTATGGCGAATATAACCCTGACCTCGTACAAGAAGTTCCTGCGCAAATGTTCCAAGGCGTAGACAACATTCAAGCAGGTATGCAGTTCCAAGCTCAAACTGATGACGGCGTGCAAATCGTAACTGTTAAAGCAGTTGAAGGCGACAATGTTGTTGTAGATGCGAACTTCCCGCTTGCTGGTCAAGACCTGACTTTCGAAGTTGAAATTGTATCGATTCGTGAAGCTTCTCAAGAAGAATTAGATCACGGTCATGTACACGGTGCAGGTGGTCACCAGCACTAAGATCTTCTGATCGAGTGTAAAAAAGGCAAAGTGAAAACTTTGCCTTTTTTATTGTCGCCAAAATATTCATTTTAAAATGGGAAATAAAACAGCAGGACCATGGCCCTGCTGTTTCAATCCAATCAAGAGATTCTTTTAGAGAATAATCGCTGGATTATTTGCGTTGATTATAAATCTGCATGGCTGCTGGTAACTGTTGACGCATTTGTCCAATACGCTGGCTGTTCGATGGATGCGTAGACAGGAAGGTTGCGCCATTACTGCCACCAAGTTTGTTCATTTTTTCCCACAAGGTAATCGCTGCATTCGGGTTATAACCTGCGCGTGCCATCAGCATCAAGCCACCCTGGTCAGCACGGCTTTCCAGATTACGCGAGTATGGCAGGCCAATCCCGATCTGACTTCCTAATTGCGCTGCTGCTGCGCCACCCTGGCCCACACCAGCTGCATTCAGACCAATGCCTAAAGCCAGGTCGGTGAGCGCCTGAGCACCAATTTTCTGCTTAGAATGCTCTTCTAAGGCATGTACCATTTCATGACCCATAATTGCTGCAATTTCAGCATCGGTCAGATTCAGCTTATTCACAATACCGGTATAAAATACCACTTTACCACCCGGTGCAACAAAGGCATTAACCTGATCGGACTTGAGCACAGCCAATTGCCACTGGAATGCTGTACCAGTCTGGTTCATTTGGTTCGCAATCGGCTTTAAACGGTTAAATACGGTATTAATACGTTTATAGGTCGCTGAACTGGTGTCCAGTTGACCTTTATTTCTGGCATCAGTGACCATGGCATTATAGCTTTGTGTCGCAGATGCATTTAAGGTCGCAGAATCAGCCCCGGCAATATCCGCAATAGTGGTACAACCCGACAATGTCACGGCTGCGGCAGCCGCCATACCCAATAAAAATTTATTCTTCATTATAATCAACTCTACCTTAGCCCAAGCTTAATTTACATTGTAAAAATTATAAGTGAAAGCATACAGGAGCTAAACGCTTAATTACTCCATCTTCTTATAAATTCTGTAATTTTTAAGCCAAGTACTGTATCGCCAACCAATAAATCAGACAGATAATGTTCAAGCCCAGATAAACCTGGCTTAAGGGTTTTATTTTTTGTTCCAGAATTTCATCTTTACGTTTAAAAAATAAATAGGCGTTTTGCAATAAAATAACAGGCACCAGCATACAGGCAATAATGACACTCAGGCCGACCAGTGCATTATAAATAATCTCAGGATTTTGAGTTTGTGCGCGAATAATCATCATAGCGATGGTGGGTGCCCCGCCCATGGCGAACAACAATGAATAAAACATGGTCGCCGATATATTTTTTTGCATCCTTTCGCTCATTTTTCTTTCTTTATATACGGCTATGTTAAAGCACATTTTGTCACAGCACCGATGCAACTTTAGTCTTGGGCCAAATTTATAGTTTTTGGATATAAAAAACCCATCCGGAGATGGGTTTTATCATTCAAACTTTAACCAAATGAAGATCAAGCATCGAACGGGTGGCGAAGAACGATAGTTTCTTCACGGTCTGGACCGGTTGAAATGATGTCGATTGGACATTCAATCAGTTGCTCAAGACGTTTTACATAGTTCAATGCAGCTTGTGGCAACTGATCCAGCGATTTTGCACCGAAAGTTGACTCAGACCAGCCTGGCATTGTTTCGTAAATTGGTTTTAAAGTTTCGAATGCAAGCGCATCAGAAGAACCGACACAACCAGAATCTGCAGCTTCATAACCGACACAGATTTTCACTTCTTCTAAACCATCAAGAACATCAAGTTTAGTCAGGCAAATACCAGACAGTGAGTTTACATCTACTGAACGACGTAGAATTTCAGCATCGAACCACCCACAACGACGTTGACGGCCAGTAGACGCA
The DNA here is from genome assembly GCF_013416975.1 of Acinetobacter sp. YH18001. Lineage (NCBI taxonomy): Bacteria > Pseudomonadati > Pseudomonadota > Gammaproteobacteria > Moraxellales > Moraxellaceae > Acinetobacter > Acinetobacter sp. YH18001. The sequence goes on from NZ_VPEU01000018.1 coordinate 32,081, forward strand.
CCAAATTCATTACCAATGGTACCAAGGTGTTTACCAACCGCATCACCCACATCGTTTGCAGCGTCATAAACCAATTCCGTTGGGAATGGGCCTGCACCGACACGAGTGGTATAGGCTTTGGTGATACCCAGTACATAATCAAGGTGCAAAGGACCCAGACCTGAACCTGAGCTTACGCCACCAGCAGTGGTGTTTGAAGATGTCACATACGGGTATGTACCATGGTCAACGTCAAGAAGTGAACCTTGCGCGCCTTCAAACATGATGTTGTCACCGTTTTTACGGTAGTTATGCAGTTCAGTTGTTACGTCTACAACCAACGGCGCAACAACCTTACGCCATTCGTCGCAAAGTGCCAGTACGTCTTCTAGCTTAACTGCTTCAACACCATAGTATTGAGTAAGCTGGAAGTTATGGTAATCCAGAAGCTCAGTTAACTGGGCAGTAAGATGTTCACCGCCACGTACCAGATCAGCAACACGAACTGCACGACGCGCCACTTTGTCTTCGTATGCAGGACCGATACCACGACCTGTTGTACCAATCTTCGCATTACCACGTTTTTTCTCACGTGCTTGGTCCAGTGCGATGTGGTTTGGAAGGATCAGTGGACAGTTTGGAGAAATACGTAAACGCTCTTTAACAGGAACGCCTTCTTTTTCAAGAATGTCCATCTCTTTGATGAGCGCTTCAGGAGAAAGAACAACACCGTTACCAATTAAGCACAATACGTTTTCACGTAAAATACCAGATGGAATGAGGTGTAAGACAGTTTTCTTACCACCCACCACCAGAGTGTGACCTGCGTTATGTCCGCCTTGATAACGAACGACCGCTGCCGCTTGATCTGTGAGCAGGTCGACGATTTTACCTTTACCTTCGTCGCCCCATTGGGTACCAAGTACCACAACATTCTTGCCCATAATAGCCTCATTGCATCATGCTGTTAAAGTTGAAAGCCCCGCTCAGTGACATGAACACTGAGCCAAGCAATTTAAATCGTTTTGACTGTCCACTCACCATCTACGTTCACCAGCTGGTGCGTCGCATATGGAATTGAGTTTAAATCATCATTACCGAGTAACTGAATTACACTTAAGCCTTGTGCTCGAATACTCTGAATCGCATTCAGAAGTTCTGCATCGACACCTTTAGGTGCAACTACCACGTGTACAGCGTCAAACTGACCTGCGCTTAACGCATATAAGTCACAAGAGAAACCTGTGGCAGGACGCGCACGACCGAAATGTTCACCAATGCCATCATAACGACCGCCTTGTGCCAGTGCTGCTGCACGATTCGGTGCATAGACTGCATACATCAGACCAGTATGATAATGGTATGAACGCAATTCAACCACATCAATCCCAATACTCAAGTTTGGCCAACGGGCTTGAACCTGATCTTTGGTAATTTGTAAGGCATCAAAAGCTTGCTTGAAGGCTGGATTCGCCAACACTTCAGCACTTAAATTTGCCTGTAATGCGTCCAGATCGCTGGCATAGCGGCCCAGTGCATAAAAGTCCTGACCAAATTTCAGTTCTGCCGTAAATTCTTCCAACTCTGGCAAGGCCTTACGTTGGTATAAATCAGACAGTTTACGTTCAGCAACTTTGTTCAAACCTGCTTGAGCCACCAGACTGCGGAATAAGCCGACATGACCTAAGTCCAGATGGATTCCGTCTGCCAGACCTGTTTCCTGAATCAGACTGATCATTAAATCGACCATTTCTACATCGGCATCGATGCTGTCTGAACCAAACAGTTCGGCGCCTAACTGCAAAGGCGCACGCGAGGTATTAAAACCGCGTGGTTTGGTATGCAGAACGGTACCTGCATAGCAGTAACGCGCCACACCTTCCACTGGATGTACATGTGCATCAATACGCGCCACTTGTGGTGTCATATCGGCACGCACACCAAGCAAACGACCAGAAAGCTGATCGATGACTTTAAAAGTGGCTAAGTCTAAATCTTGATTCGATTCTGAGAGAGAAGAGAGAGATTCGATGTATTCAATGAATGGCGTGTACACCAACTGATAACCTCGAGATGCAAGGAAATCCAGTGATTTACGGCGCAAACTTTCAATGACTTGCGCTTGTTCTGGTAATACATCAGCTACACCATCAGGTAATAACCATGTCTCTGAAATGGGCATGTTGTAAACCTAAATTCTTGTCAGCGCGGAACGAATCCGCATAAAAAAATCGGGAGCACACCCGATTTCTCCTAGTCTAACACGATAGTTTTGGCTGTGCATCGCAAAATTTTATAATTTTTACTCTCTTATGCAATGAGCCACAATTGCGTCAACTATCAGCGTTTTATCGTGTATGACCAGCACGCGCTATAAACAAAAAATCATTTTAGACCAATGGCAATGCGGTGGTGCTTTTTACCGTTTGCAATGGAATTTCAGTTTTTACACTTTGGATGCAGGGAATTTGAGTCAAATGATGAATCTGAAATTTACGGTAGGCATCCAGATCAGCCACCACAATTCTTAAAAAGAAATCACAATCTCCCGCCATTAACTGGCATTCCACCACTTCCGGCATCTCCTTGATGGCTTCAACAAATTGATCGACCACGGCGGCTTCTTGAGATTTAAGCCAAACCCGTGCAAATACACTCATTGCCAGATTGACCTTTTGCGGATTGAGTAAGGCGACATACTGCTCAATGACCCCATCATCTTCCAGTTGCTTGACTCTTCTTAAACATGGAGATGCAGACAGGCCAATCAGTTGTGCCAGTTCATTATTTTGCAATTTTCCGTTCTTTTGCAGTTCATGCAAAATGCGTTTATCAATTTGATCCATCTTGTTATTTTAGTATTTAAAACCCCTTAAAGCTAATTTAGCGTAATTTAATTCCAAATCAAATTTAAATTGCATGCACTACAACAGCAAATAGCCCGATTATCGCTATAAAATACGGCTCAATATTGAAGCCCTCAGGTCACTGACATGCTTTTGTTTAGACAAAGCACCGCGGCGGTAGTTGTCCCTACCGATTTCAGCGAATTTCAACGTGGCATGAAAGATTCTATTCCCATGCTTTTAGGGATTATCCCCTTTGCGCTGGTGCTGGGTGCAACGGCAGTACAGAAAAATTTCAGCTTGCTCGAAGTGCCATTACTGACAGGTTTGAACTTTGCCGGCGGTTCTGAATTTGCCATTCTGGAAGTCTGGAGCAGTCCACCAAATTTACTCATGCTGATGTTCATTACCTTTCTGGTAAATAGCCGGCATCTGTTGATGGGCGCCAGTTTGGTTCCGTATTTAAAGCATCTCCCGAATCGTAAAGTTTTTCCGGCGCTGTTTTTTATGGTCGATGAAAGCTGGGCACTCGGTCTGGCTGATGCACAAAGGAAACAGGCGCAACTGGGTTATCGTGCTGCGTTTAGCATGCCCTACTATGCCGGTTTATGTTTCTGTCTTTATCTGATGTGGGTCGGTTTTACCACACTGGGCGCGATGCTTGGACCTGTTTTAGGCGATATCAACCGCTGGGGCTTTGATATGGCCTTTCCTGCTGTATTTCTGGTGTTGATGCGAAGCATGTGGAAAGGTTTTGAGGCTGCCCGGCCATGGCTGGTCAGTTTAGTCTGTGCGGCTTTGGCTTATTTATATTTACCTGCGGGCTGGTACGTGCCAATTGGCGCCTTGTCTGGAATCGCTTCGGCATTTTTCCTGATTCAAGAGGATCAAACATGATCCAGATGAGCACCTTGGTGGCTATTATCCTGATTGCTGCGACCACCTATTTAACCCGGATCTTGGGCTATGTCTTATTAAAAAACAAACCGCTGACACAGCGCCAGCGTAAAATTCTGGAAGTAGTCCCCGGCTGCGTGCTGATTTCAGTCATCGCACCGTATTTTGTACGCGACAACCCTGCAGATCTGATCGCTTTGGCTTTAACGCTGTTCGCCGCTACGCGTTTTGGCTTGCTCCCCACAGTTGCCATCAGCATGGTGTCTGCAGCCGTCTTAAGAACTCTTCTCGTCTAGCCCTCAAACAGAACACTTTATATGATTTCTAAAGGGATTCTGTTTATTTCTGTGGGTCTACGACCTTGGTGAGCAGGCTGACCAGCTCTGCATTTTGCAACTCGACCTGCTGCAGTTTGGTTGTGGTCTGATCCAGCACTTCCTGCTGTACATGCATTTTTTTAGCCAAGTCCTGCATAATTTCCAGGGTCTTTTTTAAATTTTCTTCCAGATGCGCGACTTTCTCTTCTACCGGCACGCCCTCCACAACACCTGAACCATCATTCTGATTGAACTGCAGCCAGATTAGAAAAATCACTGCCAATGTGAGCAGTATAATAAATCCCCAAACCAACATCATATGCTTGCTCTTATTTCATTTTATTGGCTTTATCTTAACGAAAAATCATGCAGATGATGCAAATAATTCAAGCACTCACGCTGCTTTTCGATCAATTACGCGCAAATTCTATTAAAACAACGCATATCAAGAATGTTTAAAGCAAAAAAAGCACCGTATATCGGCACTTTTCAGGCTTAGCAAAGTCAAACTTAATGAAAAGATTCACATAAATCCAGCAAGCGGTTGGCATAACCCCATTCATTGTCATACCAGGCAAAGACCTTGGCCTGTTGTCCCACCACTAGGGTTTGGGTCAGGTCAACGATCAAGGAATAAGGAGAATGATTAAAATCACTCGACACCAAAGGTTCATCCGTCACTGACATGATTTCGGCAAAATCCTGTCGCGCCGCCTTAATTAACACTTCATTCAGTTTATGATCGGTAATCGGTGACTGGGAAACAAAGGTCAGGTCAATTGCTGCGACATTAATGGTCGGCACCCGAATTGAATAACCGTCAATCCGATCTTCCATTTTTGGCATAACCCGCTTTAATGCACCCAGCGCACTGGATGTGGTGGGAATAATATTGTGTCCTGCTGCCCGTGCACGACGCAGATCGCGATGCGCCTGATCCAGCACAGATTGATCTGCGGTCACCGCATGGATTTCGGTCATTAACGCACTGCTGATGCCAAAAGCATCATCGAGGATTTTGACCAGCGGTACTAGGGCCTGAGTGGTACAGGACACACTGGAAATGATCTGGTCGGTGGCTTTAACTTCGTGATGATTGATACCATACACAATCGCAGCATCGACAGTATCAAAGGGTGCTGCGCCAATAATCACCCGTTTCGCCCCTGCCTCAATATGCTGGGTCGCAGCTGCACGGGAACGGAACAGCCCGGTACATTCCAGCACTACATCTACTTCAAGTTTTTGCCAGGGAAGCTGCGCCGGGTTGGCTTCACACAAAACCTGAACTTTTAAGCTGGCATCCTGATAGCTGAGATGCAGATAAATATGTTCGGCATCATAGCTGACGTCTACCTGTCCCGGAAAACGGCCATGGGTTGAGTCATATTTAAACAGATGAATTAAGGTTTCAACATCAGCAATATCGTTAATGGCAACGATTTCAAATTTAAAATCTTTCGGATTTTCAAACCAGGCACGCAATACATTACGTCCAATACGCCCAAATCCATTGATTGCCACTCGTTGCATGACTCAACCTTTTATATGCCTATTTTAAAACTCCTCTATGTTAAAGGATTTCTTGCGCAGTACATGAAAAACTTCAGTGAAAATATTGATTTTCGATTATTTTATTTCTGATACATCGCCCAGTATTCAGATCTTTTAAAATTCTGATGCTGTGTAAATAGATGGATATAACCGAATTGTTCTGAATAGAAAATTCATTTTATGAATTCAGCACTAAACCCGAGTCAATAATTCCTTGGCAATTGGTTTTAAAATGATTGGTGCATACCGCTTTTTCCGTTATAATTTGGCGTTTTAAATTTTTAAGCCCCGCATTGCAGCAGAGCTCTCATGTGCTTGTCAGACTGTGGTGTTTTAGCCAAATCGGAAATTATGGAGTGACTTGGTTGTGAGTACTCGTTTTATGACATCAGCTGAAATTCGTGAAGCATTTTTGCGTTACTTTGAATCGCAAGGGCATACACGTGTCGCGTCGAGTTCACTAGTACCCGCCAATGATCCAACTTTACTGTTCACCAATGCGGGTATGAACCAGTTTAAAGATTGCTTCTTAGGTCTAGAAAAACGCGATTATGTCCGTGCCGTATCATCACAAAAATGCGTACGTGCAGGTGGTAAACACAACGACTTGGATAATGTCGGTTATACCGCGCGTCACCATACCTTCTTTGAAATGTTAGGTAACTTTTCATTTGGTGATTACTTCAAACGTGATGCGATCAAATTTGCCTGGGATTTTTTGACGGGCGATGACTGGTTAGCGCTACCTAAAGATAAGCTTTATGCCACTGTTTATCATACCGATGACGAAGCATTCGACATCTGGAACAAAGAAATCGGCCTAGATGCATCTCGCATTATCCGTATTGGTGACAACAAAGGTGGTCAATACGCATCAGATAACTTCTGGGCGATGGGCGACACAGGTCCTTGCGGCCCATGTTCTGAAATTTTCTTTGACCATGGCGATCACATCTGGGGTGGCCTGCCGGGCACACCTGAAGAAGATGGCGACCGTTTCATTGAAATCTGGAACAACGTTTTCATGCAGTTTAACCGCACGAGTGATGGCGTACTTCATCCGCTTCCAGCGCCTTCTGTAGATACTGGTATGGGTCTTGAGCGTATTTCTGCAGTTTTACAGCATGTCAACTCAAACTACGAAATCGATTTGTTCCAGCACTTACTCAAATCTGCGGCTGAGATCATTGGTCTGGATACTACTGCACTTGAAGCTGAAGCGGCTGAAAAAGGCACACCTGTACAATACCCTGCTTCACTTAAAGTGGTTGCTGACCATGCACGTTCATGTTCATTCCTGATTGCTGATGGCGTAAATCCATCAAATGAAGGTCGTGGTTATGTACTGCGTCGTATCATCCGCCGTGCAGTGCGTCACGGTAACAAACTGGGTGCGACCGGTTCATTCTTCCATAAAATGTTGCAGCCGCTTATTGAAGTGATGGGCGAAGCATATCCAGAACTTGCAGCACAACAAGCACGTATCGAAGCTCAACTGCTCAAAGAAGAAGAACAATTTGCCAAAACACTTGAGCAAGGTTTGAAATTGCTTGAAGGCGAATTGGCACAATTAAAAGGTTCTGTGATTCCGGGTGAAGTGGTTTTCAAACTTTACGACACTTACGGTTTCCCGACGGACTTAACTGCGGATATCGCACGTGAACGTGACTTAAGCATTGACGAAGCTGGCTTTGAAGTTGAAATGGCAGCACAGCGTCAACGTGCGCGTGATGCAGGTAAATTCGCGATCGATTACAACAGTGTTGTCAAAGTTGAAGGCGAAACTCAATTTGATGGTTATGATGCAACTGCAGGCGAAGGCCAAATCATCGCAATCTATAAAGATGGCGAGCAAGTAGATGAAGTCGTTGAAGGCGACGAAGCTTTAATCGTACTCAACCAGACTCCTTTCTATGCAGAAAGCGGTGGTCAAATCGGTGATACAGGTATTTTCAAAAACTATACCGGGATTTTCGAAGTTCAGGACACGAAAAAATCTGGTGGTGCATTTGTACACCAAGGCATCGTGACCATGGGTAACTTGAAAGTTACTCAAAATGTAGAAGCAACAGTGCAAGCCGAGATTCGTGCAGCAACTGCACGCAACCACTCTGCAACTCACCTACTACATGCTGCGCTGCGTCAAATTCTGGGCTCACATGTACAACAAAAGGGTTCATTGGTCGCATCTGATGTGTTACGTTTTGACTTTGCCAATGATCAACCGGTTAGCTTTGAACAGCTGCAAGAAATTGAACGTCTGGTCAATGCTGAAGTAATTGCCAATACTGCGGTGTCTACTGAACTGCTGGATATTGAATCTGCCAAAGCCAAAGGCGCGATGATGCTGTTCGGCGAAAAATACGGTGACGAAGTCCGTGTATTGTCGATGGGTTCAGTGATTGAAGAGAAAAATTTCTCCATCGAGCTTTGCGGTGGTATTCACGTAAAACGTACCGGTGACATCGGTCTGTTCAAGATCACTTCTGAAGGTGGTGTTGCAGCAGGTATACGTCGTATTGAAGCAGTGACAGGCACCAAAGCAGTTGAAGTTGCACAAAAAGCCGATCGTGACATCAATACGATTAACGGTTTGCTCAAAGCGCAAAAAGACCAGACTTTAGAAAAAGTTGAAGCGTTAGTTGATACTGCCTCTGGCTTGCAAAAACAGATCGAACAACTGAATCAGAAACTTGCTAGCCTGCAAGCCGGTGAACTTCTAAGCCAAGTTCAAACCATTGCAGGTCGTGCAACCTTGATTACAACCGTTGAAAATATGGATGCGAAAGCACTACGCAACCTGCATGACGGTGTGAAATCAAAATTAGAAAATGCAGTCATTGTGCTTGCAGGTGTAGAGGGTGACAAGGTGAGCTTGATCGCATCTGTAGCAAAAGACTTTACTGCATCTATAAAAGCGGGTGACATCATCAAACATCTGGCAACCGAGCTGGGTGGTAAAGGTGGTGGTAAACCTGACTTGGCACAAGGTGGCGCGCCACTTAACGAGAAGTTTGCTCCGGTGATGGCAGATTTAACTGCCTGGCTGGCAGCAAAATAAAACTTCAATTTTGTGTAACTGACCCTGATAGGACTATCAGGGTCATGGCTTATATGGAACAACTATGGCACTAATCGTTCAAAAATATGGCGGTACCTCTATGGGTACTCCCGAGCGCATTTTAAATGTTGCTCGTCGTGTGAAACGCTGGCATGACCATGGCCACAAGGTGGTTGTGGTTGTATCAGCGATGAGTGGCGAAACCAATCGTCTGCTTGCTCTCGCGAAAGCCATTACCGAAACCCCTGACCCACGTGAACTAGACCAGATGGTCTCTACGGGTGAGCAGGTTACGATTTCTATGTTAGCGATGGCGCTCAACTCTATTGGCGTTGAAGCAAAATCACTGACAGGTCGCCAGGTTGGCATGAAAACCGACAGCTCATTCAATAAGGCACGTATCGAATCAATTGATACTGAAGTCCTGAACTCGAATCTGGATGCTGGCCGTGTACTTGTAGTTGCAGGTTTCCAGGGTTTTGACGAGCATGGCAATACCACCACTTTAGGCCGCGGCGGTTCTGATACTTCAGGTGTCGCGATTGCTGCTGCACTAAAAGCCGATGAATGCCAGATTTATACAGACGTTGATGGCGTATATACCACTGATCCACGTGTTGCACCCAAAGCCAAGAAAGTTGACCGTATTTCCTTTGAAGAAATGCTTGAAATGGCGTCACTGGGTTCAAAAGTCCTGCAAATTCGTGCAGTTGAATTTGCCGGTAAATATCAAGTACCTTTACGCGTATTATCCAGCTTCGACAATGACAATGATGGCGCATTCGACGAAGAATTTAAGCAAAACGTGGGTACACTTATTACGACTGAATTGGAAGACAATATGGAACAGCCAATTATCTCCGGTATCGCATTTAACCGTGACGAAGCAAAATTAACGATTTTAGGTGTACCTGATGAACCGGGCATCGCCTCTAAAATTTTGTGCCCGATTGGTGATGCCAATGTTGAAGTGGATATGATTATCCAGAACGTTGAAGAAGATGGTACGACTGATTTTACTTTTACAGTCAACCGCAGCGAATTGAACAAGGCCAAAGCCATTCTCGAAGCAACCGCTCAGGAAATTGGTGCACGTGAAGTCGCTACCCGTTCAGATATCGTCAAAGTTTCTATCGTCGGTGTAGGCATGCGTTCACATGCAGGTGTTGCAAGCAAAATGTTTACCGCACTGGCAGCTGAAGGTATTAACATCCTGATGATCTCTACTTCTGAAATCAAAATTTCAGTGATTATTGAAGAAAACTATCTGGAACTTGCAGTTCGTTCACTGCATACCGCCTTCGGTCTAGACCGCGAACAAGGTGAATCAAGCGTACGCGCTTAAGAGGAATGACAAAATATTGTCATTGTTTGACAGTATTCTATAAATCTCTACAAAAATTCAGAGCCACTATAGTTTTTTTTATAGTGGCTCTGTTATATTAAGCCTGAGGATTTTTAAAAAACTGAGATAGATTAAAATCTTTCACCCAGATGACAGAATTTCTATCCAGATTTTATTTTTTAATTTTTGGTTGTGTTTTTGTTTTATATTCAATAGATTGCAGGTTTTGCATTTTGCAAGGAGAGAAACATGCTGATTTTGACTCGACGTGTCGGGGAAACTTTAATGATTGGAGACCAAGTCAGCGTGACTGTGCTTGGTGTAAAAGGTAATCAGGTTCGTATTGGGGTCAATGCTCCGAAAGAAGTCTCTGTGCACCGTGAAGAGATTTACCAGCGTATCCAGCATGAACGTGCAATGCATGAACATCTTCAGCATATCGATCAGGATTTCCAACCTTCGTATGAAGATGAAAACCAAACACAAAATAACTTTAACCGTTAATTTTTGTGTAAATCATAAAGCGGCTTTGAAGCCGCTTTTAATTGATCTATACTTTAATGAATACACATTTCAATATTCAGAACCTTTAAATTAAATAAGAATTAAAGTTCTGCGCCCTGCTGTTCCAGCAATGCTGCAACTACCTTTTTTACCGGCCCAAAACTACGACGGTGCTCATCAATCACCCCATGCAAGGCAATCGCTTCAAAATGTGCTTTGGTTGGATAGCCCTTGTGCTTGGCAAAACCAAATTGTGGATGCTTTAGATCCATCTCAATCATTTGATGATCACGGGTAACTTTGGCCAGAATACTAGCAGCAGAAATTTCTGCATGCAAAGCATCGCCACCAATGATCGCGTCACAGCTCATCGTTAGCCCCTGAGGGACTTTATTGCCATCGACCAGCACATGCTCAGGTTGAATCGCTAAAGCTTCTACAGCACGGCGCATTGCCAGTAAGGATGCCTGCAGAATATTATGCTCATCAATTTCTGCTGCTGACGCCTCAGCAATTGCCCAAGCCAGCGCTTTTTCCTGAATTTCGATAAAAAGTTTTTCACGCTTCTTTTCAGTCAGTTTTTTAGAGTCATTTAGACCTTCAATCGGGTTATTTGGATCTAAAATTACCGCGGCCGCCACCACTGAACCGACCAGCGGTCCACGCCCTGCTTCATCTACACCAGCAATTTTCATGTCATTTCCCATAAAAAATAGGCTGAACCTGTCAGCCTATTTCAATTTAATCTTGGCTTAGTTTACAGCTTCAGCCACACAAGCGTTAATGGTTTTTGCAACCACATTGCCCACGATTGTGGTACGTGCCACCGGATCAATCGCAGCAGTCGCCAAATCAACCGCTGTCACATTTTGCGGTGCTTTTTCGCTGACACAGCCACAAATTTCAGACTGGATATTTTGCTTTTGTGTTGTGGTCATTAAACGTGTTGCCGTTTGCCACGCTGGAATATTATTCAGTTCAGTGGTGCATTTTGCATTGATCGCGATTTTAAGCGCAGTGCCGCCCAGTTGTTGAGTGGTACTTGGCGCCTCAGAAGTGCCTGTCGCTGTACACGCTGATAAAACCAGAGTCAGTGGTGCAAGTACAGCCAATAATTTTTTCACAGATATATTCCTTATTCATTCATAGATGAAGACTGTCGCTATTGTGCCGAAATTCACCTGAATAAGAAATCTAAAAATCACTAAGCATGTTTAATCTACAGCCAACCAATTTAATAGATGTTGCATGAAAGCCACCATAGCGTTGCAGATTTGGAATTGCTGAATTGATTCACCCTTTGCTAAGGTTCGGCCTTATTGAAGAGCAACGGAATATCTAGATGAATAAATCACTGTATTACACACGAACAGCGCAATGGCTGCATTGGATCATGGCGGTTATTTTTATTGCGGCCTGGCTCATCGGTTTTTATAGTGGTAATTTTTTAAGTTATGAGGTTGATGGCAGCTTTAAGGGTGATGTGATTTCACTGCATAAAAATATTGCAACCACCATTATTTTCCTGCTCGTTGTTCGAATTTTCTGGCGCTATACCCATCCGGCGCCGTCACTGCCTGAGAGTATGTCACCGCGGATGAAAACGTTGGCACATGCTGGTCATCTGGCGCTGTATTTCATGCTGATTGCCCTACCCCTTACAGGTTGTTTGTATAGCTGGAGTTTGGGTTATCCAGCACCGGTGCTGTATTTATTTAACCTGCCACCCCTCATTGCCGAAAACTCGGCTGTGACCGCTATTGTTAAGCCCTTGCATATCTGGCTTTCCTGGGCAGTCGGCGTTCTACTGGTTGGCCATATTGCCGCAGCCTTTAAACATCATTTTATCGATAAAGATCATGTATTAAAAAGTATGACCCAACAGGATAAATAATTAGACCATTAATATGGGCTAAATAATGTTCTCAGTCTGTGCTTGCAGGCTGTTTCATTAAATAAATTCCTTGAGACAACTTCTGAGACTGTTTGCAATCGCTTTTTGCGTCAGTTCTTTTTTGGCTGTTTCATCAACTGTGGCTTGTAACAAAGTTTTGGCAGGCACATCTTTTAACGCATGCTCACCCACACATGAACACACATTTTTCTCAAGTTCAACTTTACTGGTGTCCTGCATTAAGTAGGTCGAAACTTTCCAAACTTTGGAATTTTGCAGCTCTTTACTGCATTGATATTCAATCAAAGGTTTTAAAGTACGCTGTGTCAATGTCATATCCGCACTAGAACAGGCAGAAATCAACAATATGCTGAGGATCAGAAGTAAACTTTTCAATTTCATATTGGCCTATAAAAATGATAAAGGCAGAGCGAACTCTGCCTTTTGTAAAAACTTAAACCAAGGCACGGATCTGGTTGATCCATTTCTCTTTTTCAGCCTCTGGAATAAACGACGCTTCAAAGGAGTGCGTTGCCAACTGCTTTAATTCCTCGTTACTCAAGTCTAGCGCTTCAGCAATGGCAATAAAGTTGTCATTCATATAGCCACCAAAATAGGATGGATCATCTGAGTTGACTGTAACATGGACACCCTGCTGCAAGAGACGACGGATATTATGCTGCTGCATATCCTCGACCACACAAAGCTTCAGATTTGACAGCGGGCACACCGTTAAGGGCATTTTTTCGCGAATCAACCGTTGCATTAACTCAGAATCTTCTTCTGAACGCACCCCATGATCAATACGATTAACTTTCAGTAAATCCAGAGCTTCCCAGACATATTCTGCCGGGCCTTCTTCGCCCGCATGTGCTACGACCAAAAACCCTGCTTCACGCGCTTTGGCAAAGACACGTTCAAATTTAGAAGGTGGATGCCCGACTTCACTTGAATCCAGACCAATCGCAATAATCTGGTCTTTATAGGGCAATGCCTGCTCCAGCGTTTCAAAGGCCGCTTCTTCACTTAAATGACGCAGGAAACACATGATCAAATGTGAGCTGATTCCAAGCTTGGCCTTGGCATCATCGCAGGCTTTTTGCAGGCCATTGATGACGGTCGCAAAAGCAATTCCACGGTCGGTATGCGTTTGCGGATCGAAGAACATTTCTGTATGCACCACATTGTCTTCGGCACATTTTTCAAAATAGGCCCAAGCCAGGTCATAAAAGTCCTGTTCATGGATCAGTACATTGGCCCCGGCATAATAAATATCCAGGAAGGACTGAAGATTATGGAAATTATAAGCCTGCTTAACTTCCTCGACAGATTTATACGGGATGGCAATCTGATTACGCTGAGCGATTGCAAACATTAGCTCAGGCTCAAAAGTGCCTTCAATATGAACATGAAGCTCGGCTTTTGGCAAAGCGCGAATCAACTCAAGACGGTTCATCACTTCTCCTCGTGAAACCTTTAAATAATAAAAAAGGGCGCAAACTCAGTTTACACCCTTTCTGAATGTAGAAAAATTAGCCACCAAACAGTGCGAATTTAAGCGTCCATAGAACAGCAATAATCCAGACCATATACGGTACAGTCGCAGCCTTACCAGTCAACAACTTGATCAGTGCATAGCTGATAAAGCCCATCGCAATACCATCCGCAATCGAATAGGTAAATGGCATAAATACGATGGTTAAAAATGCCGGTACTGCCTCAGTAATATCTTCCCAGTCAATATGGACGATACCCTGAATCATCAACACACCAACAAATAACAATGCTGGCGCAGTGGCAAAACTCGGAACTGATTGTGCAAGCGGTGCCAGGAATAAACAGGCAATAAACAGCAATCCAACCACCACGGCGGTTAGACCGGTACGACCACCTGCTGCCACACCCGCAGAAGATTCAATATAAGGCGTAGTTGAAGAAGTACCCAGTGCCGCACCAGCAACAATCGCTGATGAGTCAGCAAATAAGGCTTTCTTCAAACGTGGTAATTTCCCGTCTTTTAACAGACCTGCACGATGCGAAACACCAACCAACGTCCCGGTAGAGTCAAACAGATCGACCAGGAAGAAAACAAAAATCACTCCAATTAAACTGGCAGTAAAGAGGCCTTCAAAATCCATTTGCATGAATGTTGGAGCCAGCGATGGAATATGACCCACTACACCTTGGAATTCGTTATAACCTAGTGCCGTTGCAATGGCAGTCACCACCAGAATACTGATGATAATCGCACCACGGACTTTAAACTGGTGCATTACCACAACCAACAAAAAGCCAAAAAGTGCTAATAATACAGAAGGTTGTTTCAGATCACCCAAGCCCACCAGTGTGGCTGGATTATCCACAATAATTCCGGCATTTTTCAGTGCAACCAATGCCAGGAACAAGCCAATACCACCACCAATCGCGAGCTTGAGCGACATTGGAATTGCATTGACAATGGCTTCACGTATTTTAAACAGGCTAATGGCAATAAAGACCAGACCTGAAACAAAAACTGCACCCAAGGCGGTTTGCCAAGGCACCCCCATTCCCAGACATACAGAATAGGTAAAGAAGGCATTTAAGCCCATGCCTGGTGCCAGCGCAATTGGATAATTCGCAATCAGGCCCATGACTAAACAGCCAATCGCAGCTGCAAGACAGGTTGCTACAAAGACAGCCCCATGATCCATCCCTGTTTCGGACAAGATCATTGGATTGACAATAATGATGTAACACATGGTTAAGAATGTAGTTACACCAGCCAGAACTTCTGTACGGAAACTGGTTTTGTTTTCACTCAGTTTAAACAGACGTTCAAGCATATTTTCTGAAGATGGATTAGGAGTCGTCATGACCTAGCCCCTATTGAGTAAACTTTATGCTTCAAGCACGCCGTCAAATAAATGAAATTTCACAAAAAATTCATTTATTTTGAGGATGTGTTAGCAACGAATATGCCAGTATAGCCATTTGACGGGTTCAAATGTTTGAACAGCTTACAGCCCCAGGGCTATGCTATAAAAACCCCAAAAAATCTAAACAAAAAAGCTGCATAACTTTTATGCAGCTCTATTTAATGATATAAATCAAATGCTTAGAAAGATGAAGTTTGCTTCATCTTTATAGGTGGCAAATTATAACACATTGATTTCTGATTGCTTCTTTGATTTTATACTTTATTTAAAATCAATCTATTTAATTCGAATATTTTTAATATTTTATTATATTTATTATTGAGTTAATTTTATTAATTACGCTAAATTGAAAAAAAAGAAAATTGATGCATGTGTTAATGTCGATGCCGATTAGAGTCTAACAATTTGCTGGAGTCACGCGCTTCATTCAAGACATGACGGATTTTTTCGTATTTTCTGATTTCTGCCTGTTTATGCACGCAGAATCCTAATACACTGACCATTAACACAAAAACAGGAATAGCATGTATTTTCATTTTTATTATTCTGCTTTGTAACACTGTGCAATTATGCTAACAAAAAACCTAATAAACTTGTGACTTACTTTACATTTAACCCGATAGAATGCACTTCTTAAACCGTTTAGCGATATTTTTCTATCGTTTTATTTATTATTACTTAATTAATTTTTCATTCTTTCTTCAAATGTGCAGCAACCGCAGTACGGGTTTGCGTCAGCATATTCTTTAACTCTATATTTTTAGCATTTGGAATCAACTGCTTGTCGAGCATTGTCACCACTTTACGATGGACTTCAACTTGACTCATCATATAGTCCTTATCTGTTACGGATGACTGACTCAGTTTGGCCACCACCTTATCACTATCATTTTGCAATCCAGTACTGAGAGTGCTGGTTTGTGGCGTTAAATTTAAACGATTTGCCAAGGCTTGAGCTTTTTTCTCATTTGCTGAATGATCATTAATCATCATTTGGGCATACTTGCGGGCTTCATCTGTCTTCAGTTTAGGCAGGGCTGTTTTTGCCTGCTTAATCTCACCGTTGTTCGCTGTACTTAATACCTTAATCACCTGACTGTCAGTTAAAGTCACACGACTGTCATTCGACACTTGGGAATGCTGTTGAGCAGTATTCTTAGATTGTTGATTCATTGCCATAGTTTGGCCTGCAGCAAAAACCAATACACCACTGACTGCAGCACACTGAATCATCTTCTTCATTAAAATAGCTTTCATAATGGCATCCTTTTAAGGTTTTATTGATTAATTTTGCCTTTATAAAATAGGTGAATTAGATTAAAAACAGTGTAATGTTTGAGTTGTTTTTTTAAGCAATATATAAAGCGTTTATTAAGTTAAGCAAAGACTGTTAGTGATTAGTTTATTTATTTCAGGTCAGTAAAAAATGGACTTATTAAAATAATCAATATGCGAATGGCAAGTTTTATATATTTTGACCCAGATTTCAAAATATACCAATCACCTGTCGTTTTTTTATTTTCTAGACACATAAAAATAAAGTAACTTTTAATGCTTTGAATTAAAATACTTTTGTCATACTCACCCCCGCACTCCAATGACGCCCTTCCGCCGGCTCATAGAAACGACCATTACTTTCATTGACAATCACCGAACCGGAATAATCTTTATCAAACAGGTTATCGACACGCGCAAAAGTATTCACTGCCCAATCCTGCATTTTCCAGTTATAGCCAATATTTGTACCAGCGACTGTGTAGCTTGGTGCAGTATCAGAATTTAAGTCATTCACATAAATCTTGTCGGAGTAACGCACATCGAGTCCTGCATGTAAGCCTTTTTCAGGCTTCCAGCCCAGACTGAAAAATGCCTGATTTTTGGCAATCCCCGGAATATAGTTCCCCGATGCTACTCTAGATACTACAACCTCTCCTTCATCATTCCGAAGTTCAGGAATATCTGCATCAAAAGTGGCATCAATATAGCTATAGCTGGCTTGTGCAGTCAGATCTCGCCACAGGTTTTTGTTCCAGGAGAGCTCTACACCTTCTCTTAAGGTTTTATCTGCATTACGAAAAGTTGCGCGCCCACCCTCATTTCCCGCAGAAACAATGTCATTTTCGGTTCTGGTCTGAAAGGCGGCTACGGTGAAATCCCCCCAAGCATTGGCAAATTTCAAACCGACTTCATAGCTTTCACTTTCTGCTGCTTTTAAACTCAAGCTGCGGTTTTCAGCAGTATTTGCCGGATAAGACATTTCGGTAAATGTGGGGGTTTCAAAACCTTGGGCATAACTGGCATAAGCCATCAATTCGGGTAAGGGCTGCCAGCTTAAAGCTAAAGAGGGCAATAACTTTTGATAATCGGTTTTACCGGAATTATCGCCATTGGACAGGAATTTATCTTTAGATTTAAAATGCACATTGCTATAACGCAAACCAGCATCGAATGTCCCGTTTGGCAAGAATGCATAGGATGCTTGTAAATAAGGATCAAGATTCCACAAGCGATTGTCTTCATCCCGGCGTAGTTCACCTTTTACCCCCAAGGTATCACCGACAAAGTTTTGGTAGCCTTTGCGCTCTTCGCTCATGGCATCCACGGCAATACCAGAAATCAGTTTAGTATTTGGAAAAATATCTTTACCTGTCCAGCGCAGGTCAGTGCCGTAGAAATGACGGTCAAAATCAATCACGCCACCGGCATGATTGACTCCACCTTGCGCTGTACGAGGAATCGACTGGTACTGGGTCACTGCCCGTTGTCCCCAATAGGCCATCCCGTAGAGTTCATGCTGATCATTGATCGGTTTATTCCAGGTTATCCCGGTTTGCAGCTGTTCAGTTTCCTTACGTGCATTATATAAAAGGACATTCGCAGCGACCTGTTTAGGATTGGCTTGCCACTGTTCGCGAGTTAAACCACCGGGATCATCTGCAGCAATTTTAACGTAATTATTAATCCAGTTAATTTTAGAGCCGTCCTCCAGATCCCAAGTCAGCTTGGCATTACTCAGGACTTTATGCGCACCGCTATGATCCCGAAAACCGTCAGTATCAAAATAGGATGAACTGATCATATAGCTCGGCTCATTGGCATTTTCTGAACCGCCCTGCAAAACCAGCTTGGTCTGACCTTTATGTTGACTGCCGGCAGAATGACCCAGTTCGATCGAATCAGCACCTTGCCCTTCCCGTGTGGTGGTTAAAATTGTCCCTCCAGAAGAATTACCATATAGCGATGAAAATGCACCGCCTAAAACTTCAATATGCTCCAGACTGTTCAAGTCAATATTCGAGGTTTGCCCCTGCCCATCCGGCATGGTCGCCGGAATTCCATCGACATATAAACGCACGCCGCGTACCCCAAAACTGGAACGGGCACCAAAGCCACGCATTGAAATTTGCAAATCTTGGGCATAGTTTTCACGATTATTGAGCTGTAGCCCTGGAACACCCTTTAAGGTTTCCGAAAGATTCACATTCAGGCTGTTCTGTTGTTCCTGATTGAGATAATACACTGAAGCGGGTGTGCTTAAACGCTCCCGGTCAGTACGGGTCGCCTGCACGATAATCGGTGCGAGTTTTTGTACTGCTCTTGCCGAATTTTCAGCATACAGCGTCTGGCTCATACAGCCGATGAAACAGGACAATGTGATCTTTATAGGAAAATATTGAAGTCTATGCTGCATAATTTTTAGTTCCTGTTTCTACATGAGCCAGACAAAGCCCTAACGAACGGAGCGCACTAGATTATTTATTCTATAAGCCGGCTTGATCTTCAGTGATCTACAAACTCTGGATCTGATTATCAAAATACAGAGATAAATGTTTTTTTAAACCTCTTGATCGAGTGAGTTTATTCAGCACAACAATTTATAAAAGTCTTTCCTTGAGTTATTCAAAATTATGCCCCTTAATTATTTGTTTAATATTTTATAGGGTTATTAGTGCACTTATAAGCTCATAAAACAAATCAACATCATTTCTATACAGGCTTAACTGCTGTATTTTCTGAAGCAGTATCCATCATCAAAAATGATGCATCAGAGCTTATTGCAAGGTGTTAAAGACTGTTTGTTCAAAACTAAAATCATGCCGATAAAAAACATTCACTTTCACGTAAAAATTGAAGTGCTTTTATCCTAAAGTTGCTGAAAATGTATCAAGCCTTAAGTCACTTTTTTGCTCTGGGAGTTAATTTCCATTTAGATGGATAGACACTCCAGTCGAGATCAGGGTGAAGAGTGTGACAGCAGTCTTGGCCGCTTGTAAAAATATCCGCACAACGCTTAGATAAACTTTTCCTGCCATATATGGCGTAAAGAATTTTGATTGTTGATGCTATTTTATGTAATTTAAGTAGTAGAAATCGGGGCGATTAAGACAGTTTGAGCGATGAAATGACGCGTGAACAAGCCATTCCATGCAGTCACTCTTGTCCCAAATCTGAGCGTTGGTATTCATCGCTTGTATAAGGCAGAACGTTGTAGCTGATGGCAAGTGCGGGTATTTACCCTCATCGCATTCTTGTAAAGATGCAGCTGCCAAGCAACTGAAACCTGACAAGAAAATAATAAATATATTGCTACAGCCAAATAACCAAGTCTTACAAATCCGGTCTTCATGCAGGCTTGGTTTATGGCTTATTTAATGGGTAAATATCAGCAAGATAAGAACATTTCCATGCTGCAAGATCAATTAGTAAAATTTCCCGATGCCCTATGGGTGCAAATCTATAAGGACAAAATGCAGTTGATGAATGTCGATGGCACGATTACGCATACGTTACTGCCCGAGGTGCCTTATGCCCATCCACGGAGTATCATCGCGGACTTTGATGCAGCTGCGGTGACACTAAAGCAGCTCTTGCCGACCTCTATGATGCAGAAATTATTTAGCTCTATTGCGTTGCTGCAAATTATGGACTTGCCTGAAGATGGTTTGACTGAACTTGAAAAACGAGCTTTGCTAGAACTTGGTTATGAAAGTAGTGTGCAGAATGTCATTCTGTTTGACCATGCAGGCAATGCCCTGACCAAGGCCAAACTTCCGCCACAACACCGAACGACCATCATTAAAATTTTGCTGGTGATCATTATTATGGTGGTGATTGCATCGACTTGGTTTTTGACGCTTTAAGTGTTGGGGGCTAATCCAGTAGCCTAAACCTGAGATGGTTTGATTCTGAAGCTACATCAAAGCTATCTGAACTCATTCAGTACAGATCAACCGAAACCAATAAATCCTGATGGCAATGTTTTAAAGACCGAATGCCGGCTCCATATCTATGCTACAAGCCAAGACTATTTATTGATTAAAAATATTCGAGAATTTTTATGTATTTAACCAAAGATATCTTCCCTTCATCTTAGAAAAATTCATATAGATTATCTTGTGATTGATGTAACAGAAAGTTCTAAAAATCAGTTTAATTTTGAGCATATTTCCCCTCACCTCTGGAATGAATATTACATGTATCATGTTTATAATCTTTATAGCTTTAGATTAAGTGAAGAACTTAGCAATATTACGGAAATACGAAACTTTATGACAAGGCTAAAGCCGTACTAATCACCAGGATTGTGGCGCTATTGGCTGGTAGTTAATTTTTGAAATTTCAACAGCTCATTTTGTAAACTCATAAAAAATATAGAACTACCATGATTTTGCATAAATATACAAAAACACCTCAGTGATTTACCATATAGCTATCAATAAAAATTAAACTTAAGGCTTAATCACTTTGAAGCCGTATTATGAAACCTAGGATGCTTTCGATAATACTTCTGTTATTCTTTGGAGGGCACGCTATGAGCTTACCCGTCGTTAAAGTGAGTTTTGTATTTGCAACAAACTATGTTGAAGCACAAAAATTTGATAATTTGGATCAAATTAAAAACGAACTGAACATTTTAAATCAGTATTTTGTCACTGAAAAAAATCAACCCATTTTTAAGTTTGAGTTGAAGCAATACATTTCTTATAAGAAATTCAAGCAAATGAAATGCAATCTCAGTGAATCACTAGAAAGACCAAAGGCTATTGAGCATTCAGATATAATACAAAAATTTCAGCAGTGCTTTAAATCTAAAACTTCTGTGCCAGAAATTTATGTCTTTATTTTTAATGGCTATAACTCAAAATTAGGATTTAAAGCTGCTGATAGTTGGGGATTTCACAATAGTGGCAGACCAGTTGTGCTGCTGGATTGGGAACGGCTGAACTATAATGTCCAAGCCGCTCTCCCTCATGAGATGGGACATGCTTTTGGCTTACGCCACGTTTGTATAAAAGGAGCGAAATTTAAAGACGCTACCAATTTGATGGCCAGTAAAGGGGGATGTGATGGTAGCGGTGGTCAGCGAAATATTGGATTCAATCCTGATCAGATAAAAATAATTTTAGAATATTATACGAATTTAACCAAACGCTTGCAAAAATCTAAATAATATTCTTCTCAAAATAATAAGGCCATTTTGTCGTATTAATATAATCAAA
Organism: Acinetobacter sp. YH18001; assembly: GCF_013416975.1. Classification (NCBI taxonomy): domain Bacteria; kingdom Pseudomonadati; phylum Pseudomonadota; class Gammaproteobacteria; order Moraxellales; family Moraxellaceae; genus Acinetobacter; species Acinetobacter sp. YH18001. The sequence goes on from NZ_VPEU01000018.1 coordinate 53,896, forward strand.
CTCATTATTAGCATAGAATTTTTGAACAGCTTTGAATTCCTCGATCTGTACAAAATCAGGTTGCCACATACTTTTTCTATTATTAGACAGAATTGGTAACAACCTTAATACCATTTTATCTTGTTCAAAAATCAACTGTGCAATTATTCCAAAAGGCAAAGCATTTGGATAGCCATCATACTCTCCATCACTATTAAAAATCCCATTCCCTATACTATACAGCACAACTTTATTTTCAAATTGCTCTATAGATTGTAAGGTATGAGCTCCATGACCTATGATTAAGTCTGCGCCGTAATTAAATAACTGCTTTGCGATATGACGTTGATAATGTTGCGTTGGCAAAAAATCTACCCCCCAATGTGCCAATACAATAACCATGTGTTCAGGATAATGCTTTTTTTCGTATTGGACTGCTTCACTAAGCATACTTTCTAAAGTCGCCACACCAGGCTGTGAAGGGGTCGCATAGAATTTAAATATTTTTTGGTTAGTTGCTCGATGCCAATAACCTGAATAAAAAGAAATAACACGGCCATTAATTTTTATTCGAATTGGCTTGCATGCATCTACCTCATTCATTCCTGCACCACAAGCATGAATGCCTGCTTGCTTAAGGGTTTTGAGACTATGCCAAACTCCCAGATCCCCATAGTCAGCGATATGGTTATTAGCAAGCGATAAGTAGTGAATATTGGCTTTTTTCAATGCATCTACAGTAGGTTTGTCTTTGGCACCTAAAATAAATTTTTTCAAACCTTTCAAGGGTGACTGAATATTATGA